>CAZEER010000011.1:8642-32035 GCA_964511215.1 uncultured bacterium
ATCTGGTTGAGATAGCGGTTTTTGACCTGCACGGTTTACGCTAGTTGTGGTTATTGGGTTTGGGTAAACAGATGATAGTTGTTGACAGAAAGGGTGATCTGGGATTCTAATACCAAGAGTATTGTTTTTTCCTAGAATAGTTTTTGAGCACACATTATTTTTTATAGGAATTATTATAGTAGTCTTTCCTCTAGCAATATTTTGTGCATTAATTTTATCTTTTGATGATAGATTTATCCACTTGGCTGCTACAATTTCATTTGGTGCAATAACACTCATTGGTCCTGTTCTGCGCTTGATTTGATTGATCATATTAATGGCTTTATCATTTTTGGCATCACATCCAAAACCATATAGGGTATCAGTGGGATATACAATAACCCCACTATTATCTAGAACATTACAAGCATTTTTTACCGCATGTATATCGTCATGTTTGATATTTGTAATCATTATTTTTTAGTTTTCCATCTCCGATGAAACCAAAAGTATTGTTCAGGATTTTTTCTAACGCACTTTTCCAGTATAGTTGTGTAGGATTGAGTGATATCTTCAATTGTTTTACTACCTGTATCAACAGGAATAAATTTTATTAAATAATGTTGCATTTTTTTTCGTATGCATACACCCAATAAAATTGGTGCAGAAGTATTAATATGAAATAAGGCTGCCCCTTTAGAGGTTGATGCAGGTATCCCAAAAAAATCTACAAAAACGCCTTTCTTTTTGGCATCCTGATCACTTATCAGCCCAAGAACTCCTTTTTTTTTCAGGACATCATACATTTTGCTAATTGGTTCTTTTCTAAAGATATGTTTTGTTCCTGGTAGTTCTCGTTGTTCTATAAAAAATTTATTTGCTCCTTTATTTTTTTGATTTTGCGCAATTCCGGTAAACAGATTTACATATTCCCCAACCCATTTTCCTAGGATCTCCCATGCGCCAAAATGCCCACTAATTAAAATGAGACCTTTGTTTTGTTTTAAGCAAGAATCAAATAGTTTCTGTCCAGAAACATCAAACTTTAATCCTTCCCATGATTTTGGGAATGCCATAAACTGGAAAAAGTTATAGCTAAAGAATTGATAATTATTTTTTAAAGTTTTTTCTATTTTTTCTTTTTCCCATTCTGGAAAGGCTTTAGAAATATTTTCCCGAGCCTGTTCTTTTCTTGTATTTGTATGGTGGTATAGTATCCCAGCAAAATAATTTGATAACCTGTATCTTTTCATAGGAGAAATAATTGTCAGATATTTTTTTAATTGTCTTAAAAAAAAATATGTAAACTGGTGAAATGTTTTCATCATGCTTAGAAATTACACTGTTATTCTATCAAAATTTTCATTGATTTTTATTTCACCTATATTTTTTAAGTGTGAAGTTCAGGTCTATGAAAACAATTATAATCTTCAGTTCCTTTATAATATCTATTTTATATTGTGACATCATATATAGGGTACCTATTGAGGGAACGATAGACCTTGGGTTACCGCCATTTATCAAAAGGGTTTTAGCTGATGCAGAATCAAAAAATGCTAATGCAGTAATATTTGAAATTAATACTTTTGGAGGGCGAGTAGATGCAGCCACCCAGATTAAAGATGCTATTCTTAGTTCAAACATTACAACTGTTGCTTTTATTAATCGCCGTGCGATATCTGCAGGTGCATTAATTTCATTATCTTGTGAAAAAATTTATATGACTGGGGGCGGATTAATTGGTGCAGCTACTGCTGTTGATATGTCTGGGAAAAAGGGTAGTGAAAAAGTGATTAGTTTTATGCGGGAAGAAATGGCATCTACTGCAGAAAAACGTGGTAGAAATAAAGATATAGCACGTGGAATGGTTGATGAAGAATTGAATTTTACTCACTTAATAATGGAAGAAGATTCGATTTTTGTAGATGATATAGAGGGTCGCAAAGAAGGTAAACTTATCTCTTTAACGACAGCACAGGCGGTAAAATATAATATTTCAGATGGTGTTGCTGATAATTTAGAAGCTTTACTAGAAATATTAGAATATCCTGATTCTGAAATAATTGAGGCCAAAGAAAATTGGTCTGAAGATATTGTGAGATTTTTAACAGATCCTGTAGTTGCTTCATTGCTAACTACTTTTGGCTTTCTAGGAATCTTATTTGAACTACAAAGTCCAGGTTGGGGAATCCCTGGTTTTGTAGGTCTTACCTGTTTGATACTTTCATTAAGTGCGTCTTACATTGCTCAACTTGCAACGATGTCTGATATGCTTTTTATTTTTTCAGGTTTGATTTTAATCTTAATAGAAGCACTTGTTATTCCAGGATTTGGAATAGCTGGTTTATCTGGAATTAGTTTAACGATGTATGGTTTATATTTATTATTATTACCTACTGTTCCAGTTAGTGAAGAAATTATGGGGCAGGCTATGAATGGTTTTATAATTGGTGTATTAGGTGCGATTGTTGGTCTTTTTCTTTTGGCAAGGTTAATGATAAAAACGAAATTTTGGAACCAGTTAACTGCTCCAGACACACAGAAAAAGGAAGATGGTTATTCAAATACTTTTGGCTGGGAATCATTAAAAGGTGCAACAGGAATTGCTGATACGGACTTACATCCATCAGGTTGGGTTCGTTTGAATGATCAGAGAATATTTGTAGTAACCGAAGGAGATTTTATTGCTAAAAATACAGAAGTAAACATACTTTCTGTAGATGGTAATAGAGTAGTAGTAAGAGAAATAAAAAAATAAAAGGAAAATAAATATGCCTGTCATACAAATGTTATTACTTGGATTAATTGTATTTGCAACTCTAACTCTTTTCTATTTTGTCCCAATAGGGCTATGGATACAAGGGGTTGTTTCACTGGGCTTAGGTAGAATAGGTATTATTGATTTGATTAGAATGCGTCTTCGAAAAATTTCTCCTAGATTAGTGACTGATGGTGTTATCAACCTACATAAAGCTGGGCTTCAAAGTATATCAACTGACATGCTTGAAACTCATTATTTAGCTGGAGGTAATGTTCAAAATATTGTTGCAGCTTTGATCGCAGCAGATAAGGCTAATATTCCCTTACCATTTGAGACTGCAACAGCAATTGATCTTGCCGGAAGAGATGTTAATGAAGCTGTTCAAACTTCGGTGTACCCAAAAGTAATTAACGCCCCAAAAGATGGATATTTAGCTGCCGTTGCAAAAGATGGTATTGAATTAAAAGCTCGAGCTAGAGTTACGGTTAGAACTAATATCCCCGGCTTAGTTGGTGGAGCAACAGACGATACAATAATTGCCAGAGTAGGAGAAGGGATTGTTTCAGCAATTGGTTCTGCAAGTAATTATTCAGAGGTATTGGAAAATCCAGATAATATTTCTAAAGCAGTATTGAATAAAGGTTTAGATGCTGGAACTGCATTTGAAATTTTGTCAATTGATATTGCAGATTTGGATGTAGGTAAAAATATTGGAGCATCTCTGCAAGCAGATCAGGCAGAAGCAGATTTAAGAGTAGCCCAGGCAAGAGCTGAAACGAGGCGTGCTATGGCGGTAGCTGAAGAACAAGAAATGACGGCAAAAACTCAAGCAATGAAAGCTAAAGTTGTTGAGTCAGAGGCAGAGGTCCCTAAGGCTATGGCTCAGGCATTTAGAGATGGTAATATGGGTATTATGGATTATTATAAAATGGAAAATATAAAATCAGATACTAGTATGCGTGATTCAATTTCTGATACAGGGACTGAAAATATTTCAGATAATCCTGTAGAAGAAAATTGATTATAATTTGGGACTAGGTTTTTGGAACTTTCTATCCCCAGTTATTTAGAAGAGCAAATATCAGATCGTTGTTTAAGGTGTTATCAAGAACAACATTGGTATGGTGAAAATTTTCTTTTTGATTATCTTGAAGAAGAAAATGTTTCTGGGAAAAAGATTTTAGAAATAGGCTGTGCTGAAGCAGGGCTTCTAAAATTTTATAAAAATAAAGGTGCAATTTGTTCGGGCTTAGAATTCTCAGACATTCGATTCAATAATGCAGTGCTTTTAAATCAAGATGATTCACTTCATTTATTTCAAGCTAATATCTGTGAGTCTAAAACTTATGAGAATGAATTAGTAGAGCAATATGATATTATAATTATTCGTGATGTAATTGAGCATATTAAAAATAAAGAGAAAGCCCTTAGAAATATTTATAATATTCTTAATCCAAATGGGAAAATATTTATTTCTTTCCCGCCGAAATATTGTGCATATGCAGGACATCAGCAAACGGTTCCTAAAAAATTGGGTAAAGTGCCATATCTACATTTATTACCAGATAGGCTGTATGAAAAATATTTACGAATTATTGGCTGCCCATCAAAAAAGATACGATACTTAATTGAAACTAAAAAAACTAGAATATCAATAAAAGAGATGAAGACTATGGTAAAAGAAATCGGTTTTGATATAAAAAAAGAAAGCAATTGGTTTGTTAGACCTGCTTATTCTTTTCGGTTTGGGTTACCACCAATAAAAAATCCATTATCATGGTTTCCTTTCTTAAATGAAATCTTTTGCAATGGTGTTTTATTTATTTTAGTTAGGCCGGAGAAATAGGATGGAATGGTTAGGCTTATTACTACTTTATGCCATATCTGGATATATAAAAAAACGTCAGCAAAATGCGAAGCGAAAAGAAATAGAAAGTAGCCCAGGATGGGATACCGATATTCCTTTAGACAGTGAGAAAGAAACGCCCAGCTTCGATCAATTATTTAATGATCTTTTTGAGTCAAACCCAAAAACTCCAGAACCAAGTGGCGCTATTAAAGACGTTTTAAATCAAGATATCAGCGATAAGAATCTAGAACAAACCGTTGAAAGCAAAACCGTTTCCATGCATGATGATGATAAAAATGGATTAACGGAAATTGACGAACAAGTTGAACATTTTGAAAACAACATTTACCATTCTAATCTTTCAGATAAAACAGAACTTCATTTAGGTAAGAAATGGAATAAAAAAATAAATTTGCGTAAAGAATTATTTAAATCTAATAAATCTTTGAAAAAATCAATGATAATAAAAGAAATTTTAGATATTCCCCTTGCTTTGAGAAAGTAAACTAGTAAAGCATATTATAAATATTTTTAGCCTCATCTAGAAGTTCTTTTTCGGACCCGTTATTATGAATAATGAAATCTGCTAGGTTTATTTTGTCTTTGTCAGGCCATTGTAAATCTACCCGCATTAGGAACTCCTCTCGTGTTAGTCCACCTCGATCCATAACTCTCTCTGTACGTAGTCTAAGATGGGATGTCACCACAATCACATAGTCCATATGTGTGTCAGCACCAGACTCGTATATTAATGCAGCATCAACAATGAAAATTTCATGCATGCCGTTATTTAAAATTTTATCAAAAGTAGTATCAATTTTTTCAAATACATAGGGATGTATAATGGTATTTAGTTTAAGTTGCTGAATTTCATCCTGAAAAGCAACACGTGCTAATTTACTTTTTTCAATTCTTCCATCGATACCTATTACATCAGTTCCAAACTCTGCAATAATCTCATTTTGAGTCGTTTGATTAGTATTTAAAATAGTTTTTGCGATAGAGTCAGCATCAAAAATGTAGGCACCCCATTTGTTAAAAAGTTTACTTACTGAACTTTTTCCAGATCCAATACCACCTGTTAGGCCAACTTTAAGCATTGTAATTAATTATTTTTAATATTTTGTCTGTTATGTTTTTTATTTCACCTAAACCATTTACATTTTTCAATATTCCCATTTTCATGTAGAATTCTATGATAGGAGCTGTTTTTTTCCAATATATTTTTTGACGCTGTTTTATAACGTCTAATGTGTCATCACTTCGTCCCGATTTCATCTTTCTTTCAAGAATCCTATTAATTAATTCATCTTCATTTGCAATTAAATTGATTGCTGAATCAAGATCATGATTTAAAGCGTTCATAATTTTTTTAAGACCAATAGCTTGAGGTATTGTTCTTGGAAATCCATCTAGAAGATATCCTTTGTAACAATCTGGTTTAATGAGTCTTTTTTTTATAATATCAATAAGAATGTCATCTGAGACTAGCTTTCCTTGATCAATATACCTTTTGGCGATTTTACCAACATCAGAATTTTTTTTTATTTCAGATCTCAGGATCTCGCCTGTTGAAATGTGAATTATACCTAATTTATTTTTTAATTCTTTTGCCTGTGTACCTTTGCCAACCCCTGGTGGCCCCATAATTAACAGATGCATATCTTCAACCCGACCTTCAGATTAATATTCCTGCAATTGTTGCTGTTAGCCAAGAAGCTAAGGCTCCTCCAAACATTGCTTTTAAGGCTAACTTAGATAGATCTTTTCGTCTTTCGGGTGCCATGCCGCCAATGCCGCCTAATTGAATTCCAATTGATCCAAAATTTGCGAAACCACACAAAGCATAACTTGCTACAATTGCTGTCCTTTCAGAAATACTATTTTGATCAATTAAATTGCTTAGATTACCATATGCAATTAATTCTGTTAAAACTATTTTTTCTCCCATTAGTGTACCTACGATAGTTGCTTCTTCCCAAGGGATTCCCATTGTCCAGGCTAGTGGAGCAAAAATAAATCCCATAATAGTTTGCATGTTTATTCCAATTAAATAATCCAAAGAATAGTTTATCATACTTATAATGGAAACAAATGCAATTAACATTGCGCCAACATTTGCAGCTAACTTCAAGCCATCGGTTGCGCCTCTCCCAAGAGCATCCATTGCATTCTCAGTTTCTTTTTCAATGGGAAATATTAACTGCTCTCTGGTTTGTATTTCTTCTGTCTCCGGGTAAATTATTTTAGCAATAACTAGTGATGCTGGAGCAGACATTATGCTTGCGGCAAGCATATGGCCAGCAATTCCAGGTATATTTGAAAGCCAAAGCACATAAAGAGCTAAAACAGAACCCGCAACTGTCGCAAATCCCCCTATCATTACAGCCATTAATTCAGAATTAGTCATATTTTTAATGTATGGTCTGATTAAAATGGGAGCTTCTGTTTGCCCCACAAAAATATTTGCAGAAACGCTGAGAGTTTCTGCGCCACTTGTTTTCATACTCTTTTCCATAATACGTGCAACCCATTTCACTATAAATTGAATGATACCAAAATGATATGTAACAGCAATTAAGCTGGAAAAGAATATGATTACAGGGAGAGCACGAAATGCAAAATTTACCATTGCAACATGGTATCCTATGCCAGGAATAAAAGATTGAAATAGGAAATCACTACCTTTATCGGAAAAACTAATTAAAGTTTTAAAAATTTTATCAATAAAAAAGAATTTAGATTTTATAAAAGGAATTTTTAAAATAATAAGGGCGAAAAAAATTTGTAGACCTAAACCCCATATAACAATTCTAGGTTTGATTGCACTTCTATTATAGGATATAGAATAAGCTATACCCAATAAAATAAAGATCCCTATAAAACCTGTTAACTTTAACATTAATTAGATACTGGTGGCTCGAAGCAATCTCTACACCTTGCTTCATATTTATCAAGTTCTCCAATAACAACTTGATCGGATTCTATGGACGTACGTTGTGTATATGATGATGGATTACCACACTTTACACAAATAGCTCGCAATTTATCAAGATAATCTGCTTCGCACATGATTTTTGGCATTGGGCCAAATGGTAATCCACGATAGTCTGTATCTAACCCAGCAATGATAACACGTTTTTTATCGGATGCTAATTGTTTACATATATCAACTATGGAGTGGTCAAAAAATTGGGCTTCATCAATACCTATCACTGTAAAATTTTCTACTGCTATTAAAATATCTTCAGAGTTTTCAATAATATGAGATTGCATTTTTACATTATTATGGCTGACAATATGTTCAGTGCTAAAACGAGAATCAATTTTTGGTTTAAAAATTATGGTTGGCATCTTTGCAATCTGTGCTCTTCTCAAACGTCTGATTAATTCTTCAGTTTTTCCTGAAAACATACTACCGCAGATAACTTCTATCCAACCTGAATTTGTGGGAGTTAGTGTCATTGTAAAATCGAATTAATTTTTGATTTTATTAAACCCATTGACTCATCTGTTTTATCAGCACCTTTAACAATAATGTCTGCATGGTGTTTGGAAGGTTCGACAAATTTATCATGCATTGGTTTCACAGTATCATAGTATTGTTTTTTAACTGATTCTTTAGTCCGGCCTCTCTCAGTTATATCTCTTTTCAATCTTCTGCTAAAGCGTGTGCTCTCAGGTGTATCTACAAAAATCTTTAGAGTATATAATTTACGCAGTTGTGGATAATGCAATAGGAGGATTCCTTCAATAATAATTATTTGTTTTTGACTGATAGACTTAGTTTTTTTCATTCTCAAATGTTTAGAAAAGTCGTACAATGGAATTTTGATTTGTTTTTTATTTATTAATTTTTCTAAATGACGTTGTAATAATTTAACATCGATTGATTGAGGGTGATCAAAATTTTGGTTAATTCGACTTTTATATGATATGGATGATAAATCTTTGTAATATGCATCTTGTTCAATTAGGAGAGCTTTTGTATTGTATATTTTTTTAATCTTTTTACTTAAGAACGTTTTACCGGAACCTGTACCACCAGCAATCGCTATGATTAGCGGTTTCATTATAGTTTTGTTTTGTCAAAAGCATCTGGTAAAAGCTCTGATATAGAAACTGTTTTTTTATAACCACTTAGGTTACATATATAGATTGGTATTTCATCACATAATTCCCAGATAACCTGTCGACAAGCACCACAAGGCATAATACCATTTTCTGTTGCGATAGCCATTGATGTAAATTCTTTATAACCTTCTGAAATTGCGCGAAATAGAGCGATTCTTTCAGCACAACAAGTAAGTCCATAGCTTGATGATTCTACATTGCACCCACCAATGATTTCTCCAGACCGAGTTTCTACTGCTGCGCCAACATGAAAATTTGAAAAAGGAGCATATGCATTTTTACGCATTTTTATCGCTATATTTATTAGGTCTTGATTCATATTTTGTCTATTTGAAAGTTTTGAAAATATTTTAGTGTTCCAATACCTGTAATAAAACCGCCAATATGAGCGAACCAAGCAACTCCCCCTGTTGTATCAATTCCTAAACTACTTAAACCACTAGATAATTGTATTAAAAACCAAATTCCAAGGACAATTTGAGCGGGTATACTAAGTGTAGTAATAAAAACAAAAATAATTGCCAGAACATGTACTTTAGCTTTTGGGAATCGAATCATATACGCACCTAATATTCCAGCAATTGCTCCGCTTGCGCCAATCATAGGAATAGTAGAATCTGGAGAAATTAGAAATTGTGAAAGTGCTGCTCCTATTCCGCAGAAAATATAAAAAATAAAATATTTTATGTGGCCAAGTATGCTCTCTATATTATCTCCAAAAATATAAAGGAACCACATATTGCTAAAAATATGGCCTAATCCTCCATGCATAAACATTGAAGTAAATAATGTAATGATATTGAATTCATTTGGAATAAAACCAAAACCGTAAATGATTTCTTTATGACCAATAAAGAATTGTCCCAAAAAAATAAATATATTTAAAGATATAATACCATAGGTAATAAATGGGAATAGAACTCTAGGATTATCATCCTTATAAGGAAAGAACATTAATAAACTGAAAAATAAATAGTTTTTCCAGATTCGTTACCAAGTCTATCTCTTACTTTAAAATCAATTTTATGAGAACCTGGACTTAGGGGTGTCTCAAGATTATAGGAAACAACTTTTTTAATAGGTTGGTATGCTGGATAAACAAGTATTTCATTAATGTACAAATCAAAGGATGATTCATTTGATTCAATGCCAGATAAATAATCATCAACTTGTATTGAGATTTCTTTTACATCATTAATTTTATATCTTCCGCCATTTCCCGGAAATAACTTTTTGATGACAGGTGAATCTAAATCCTGTATTATAGTAACAGCATCCATTGTTTCCATTTCAGCGGTTAATATTAATTTGCGCCGATTATTTTTTGTGGTAGTATAAACCCAGTCTTGTTTTTTAGAATCATAATAATAAATACCCAAGTTAGAGTGTTCCACTAAGTCATTACTATAACGAATACCTATTTGAAATTTACCTTTTAAAGCTAGGTCATAGGGTTGCAATTGATAGACGCCCGATAAATGAAAACCTTTATCTACTTTGTTAAATTCATTTACCTCATTTATCCAAATAGCATTTT
The DNA here is from genome assembly GCA_964511215.1 of uncultured bacterium. Lineage (GTDB taxonomy): Bacteria > Fidelibacterota > Marinisomatia > Marinisomatales > UBA1611 > CAZEER01. The sequence continues at coordinate 18,903 of CAZEER010000011.1, forward strand.
CTTGGAAAAATGTTCCGGGTAAAGTCTTGATTGAACAATGTTTATCATTAGAGAATGCGTAGTTTTCTTGGCCCGGTCCGACAGTCTGTAGGTTGTAATGAAAGCGAGTCTGTCGTGATAAGTCTTCGTGTGTTAATTCAATATCAATATACTTCATGTTTTGGACGGTATTATGGGATAGCTTTTCAGATAAATACGTGCAAGGTTGGATCTGGGTCATAGGATAAGACATAAAAGTATTATCATTTGCAAGTCTCAATGTTGCGCGAGCTGGGACGTAATGGTCTAATACTATTTGAAAGAATAAACCGCGTTCAGTGTTAGAAATTTCTAAACTAGGGTTCACATCAAGCACGCTTAATTCTGTTTTAATATCTGTCCAGTGAAAGGGATTTACCATTCCACCAAGTTGGTTTATACCAATGATTTGCAGTATTCTATTATTAATAGATTTTGTTGAGATAGTGATATGTAAATCTTTTTTTACTTGCTCAGCTTTAATAATACTCACTTTTTGATCAGCAAAACCATAGGGTGTAAAACTATAAATAACTGCGTCGCGAATTGGTAAGCCGCCTCTGCGTGGTGTCAGAGTAAGTGTGACTACTTCAGAATCTCTATAAATTTCTTGAGCTTCAAGTGTCATAGGGAAAGTACCGGCCACGATACCTTTAACAGTTGTTTTATTACCAAATGCATCAAAAATATATATTTCTACAGTATGAAACCCTGGGGACAGGCCTAATATTCCTGAGTTTTCGAGGCTGTGTATAGATAATTTTTTATGTTCTGGCAACCTATATAACTTTTGGAATTCGCCCATATTTTTTCTTTTTAAATCATATTGAATAATAGTTTTAGCAAATTTGCCTTGTTTAAATGGGATTTTTGTATAATTCAATTCAAACTCTAATTCTCTGTCAATGAAGAGTTCTGCTCTATGAAATTGATATATATTATTACTTCCTTCACGTTTGTCTACCGCCTCTATTGCAAATCCAAATTCTCCAAAGACACTGAGTGTATCTGCAAAATGGTAAACTCCATTTTTATCACGGAATAATGGAATAGTTTGTATAAGTGGACTTGCGTTTATCAAGGCACCTTGTGTGATTGGTACCACTGCCAATTTTTTTGCTAGAGGCCTTGTATTATCATCCAAAGCAAAAGCCATCACTAATGGATTAAGGGGCTCACTTTTACTAGATCTGTATTCAAAGTGAATATGTGGGGCAAAAGAATGGCCCGAGTTCCCAGAAAATCCAATTAGATCTCCTTTTTTCACTTGGAAATCCCGCCCAGAAAATTGGACATCTACATTATAACTTAATCGTTTTGCCTGTTGAAGTTTCCACACTTTTTCCATGACCGGTGTGAATGACTCCAGATGCCCATAGACAACCTCATGTCCGGAAACTGTGCGTTGATAGATTGCCTTCCCATATCCATTATAATCGGACCGCATACGACTAATATAGCCATCCTCAACAGCTAGTACTTCCATTCCAATCTTTCCATTAGTTTTAATATCCAATCCCATATGAAAATGGTCATCTCTGTTCTCACCAAAATTTGATGAGAAAAACTTACCCAACCGAGTTGGCCACAGAACATCTTGAGAAAAAATGTTTGCTGAAGCAATTATGAAAATTAAAGTAAAGTTTCTGATCATGAAGGATTACGCCAGTGCAATTTATTTAAGCATTAGGTGGGTTATCAATGAGTGATTTGCATCCTCTTGTGACTTATTGTAAACTCTATAAAATAATTACATGTATAAAATAAGGAAATAAAATGAAAAATTTATTTTATGTTGTTTTAGTTTCGTTACTACCGGTATCTGTTTTTGCAATAGGTGGTTTTGGACTTAGCGGTGGAGTAGCCTCATTCACAGCAGACCCCTCTTCTTCCCCTCTTGTATTAGATACCGGCTTGGAAGTAGGTCGGATAGAACAATATGGGTTTGAAGGTGCTCTTGCAATAGGTGGATATGTTTACCTTGATATTATACCGTTTGTCGATGTTGATATTGAAGTGAATGGAATGGCAAATGTTTATGATTTTTCATTTTATAATGATGCGATGGCATTACTAAATCAATCACCAGATACACTTCAGTTTGCTTATGTTGCGGGGAATCAGTACATAACTATTAAAAAACCACTTCTTAAATTGGGTATCCCATTTTTGGCTAAGGCAAAATTATCTGCTGGTGCTGGGATAAATACACATGCTGCGACCCCTATTATAAATCAAGAAATGATAAGTGCCTTTGTAACGGGTGCAGATGGGCAATCTGATTTACAAAATGGAACATTTGATTCAGCTGCATTGGAAACATATTTAGAGGATAATTTGATTGAGTCGTCGGGTGTACATTTACAACTAGGCTTACAATTTAGATTACTTACTTTTGATGCGTTTGCTTATTATAGACAGACAATTGCAGAAGATGTTGTGCCAGGGAAAAGTGGGTTTGGTAGTTTGAACTTCAGATTAGGTCTTGGTATTTAAATTTCATTGGTAATACAGTGGATTGACCCACCACTTAGTTGAAATTGGCTTGTTGGTGTTATTGTTATATTAATGCCTAGATCTATAAGCTTTTCATCAATAGACGGATCTGAAAAATAGTTAGGCCTAATGAGTAAGCCTGGCAATGGTAATGCATTGGCGGCAAATGTACCAATATTATTGATTGTTCCAATAGCATCCTTTTTTGGTATATCAAATACGTGTATACCCCTATTATCAGCAAATTGATATAAATGTTTTTTTGAATTATCTGTTAAAAGTTTATTACAAATAATAAGAGCAGCAATCTCCCCTTTATTATTTATGCATGGTGTAAAAAAAGTATCTAAGTGAAATCCCTCTCCCTGCAAAAGTACCATTTCCTCTACATTTAAGGCTCCAGCGACATAGTTTGCCCCATTTATAGTATTGCGCTGGAGTCCACTGAATAATATTTTTTCCTTAGCACAATAATAAAATTCGCCACCATCAGCTCTTAACCCTCTCCTATCTGGCATTTGAAGAATGTTCATTCCCAATGTTTCAAGAGAACTCTTTATGATTTCATTTTCAAGTCTTCTTGATGGTTCTCCGGCTCTAAGTATAATGGCAGTACCATTTTGATCCGAGATGAAAGGGTCTCTTATAAAAATGAAATCATGTTTTGGGTTATCTCTATCCAATACCTGTGGAAAATCAAGTTCAAACACTTCGTGTCCAGCATTTTTTATTATTGATATGAGTTGTGACCTTTCACTCTCTAATATATTCAAATCAGGGATTGATCCCCTTATCATTGCGGGGTTGTCATCGTATTTTGGGACCCCTTTTTGCCACCATCCTGAGGGTGGTAATTTGGACAACAAAATTCTCATTGAGAGCTAGGGAAATTTATTAATTGACTAAAAGGACATTTGAAAAAATTTATATATAATCTAAATCAATCGCCACGCGAACCACGCCTCTTTCAAAATAAATAATAGATTTATTTATATTCATGTCTACTTTTATTTTTCCTTTAGATGTGTTGATTTTTATTGATTGGTTTTTTGGTTTTGGCCCCTGAAATTTTAATCCGTCTTGGTAAAAAGTACTTAAATCAATTTTACCATAAATTTGGTTTTTACGTTCCATTTTCACAATTGGATCTTGAATTACCAATTTAATTTGATTGCTATCAAAACTATATTCTACAAATATATTTTTACTAATCGTCTTTTTTATGTTTACGCGACCTTTCTTATAAACCACTGTTGTAAAAAATTCTGCAGACCCATGTTTAAATTTTACATACGGATCTTTAATTGACCACAGCGCCTGATCTCCTTTCTTCCCTTTTGGTATATCATGATTGCCAATTAATAATAAATAATCATTTACCAAATCTTCTGAAATTGATACCGATATTTCCCCAGCATGTAACAATGATACCAAAAATAAGGTGCTAAATAGAATGTTTTTAATCATAGTTGTTTCCAATCGTTTAAAAATTTTAAGATATAATTTTTAATTATTTCTCTTGTGTCTCTAAAATTATTTAATTGCATACTATCTTCACTCCATCCATCAAAAGGATCTTTTATATTCCAGTGAATACGCTGTATTTCACCAAGGAATACTGGGCAACGTTTTTTTGCATGATCACAGACTGTAATAATAATATCTATACCCATATTAATATAGCAATCTATGCTATCAGATGTATGTTCTGAAATATCAATGTTTAATTCTTTCATTACAGTGATAGCATTAGGATGAACCCTACTAGGGCAGGTTCCTGCACTATATACTTCAAAAAAATTATTAGCCAAATTTCTTAGTAAACCCTCGGCCATTTGAGATCGACAGCTGTTACCAGTACATACAAAAAGTACTTTTCTTCTTTTACCCATATATTGATTTTGCAAAAATTAAATGGTTTTTCAAAAAACCATTGTGTTATATGGATATTGATGTAATCGATTATTATAGTATACGATCATTCTTATAATAAGATTTTAAAGGGAATATAAATTTTGCCTAAATTTCCAAATGGCTGAAGCCTCAGAGAAACTTAATAATGCTCTTTTTGTTAACCCACTTGAAACAATACCAGGGTTAACAATTAATGATCTAAATAAATATCTTCCAGCAATTCGCACTATGGAAGATATAACTATGAGTTTGGATAGTATGTCTGAAGGAATGTTTTTAACTAAATGCTTAGATGGTCTTAAAAGGTTACCAGATGAATCAATTGATTTAATTATTGCTGATCCACCAAAGGATAATTGGGATACCATAACTGAACCAAGCCAAAATAATACTTTGCAAGAATATTATCAGTGGAATCAAGCATGGCTTTATGAATCACACCGTGTATTAAAGAATACAGGTTCTATATATATTTTTTCTCCTTGGCAATACTCTGGGATGTACCAAGGGTTATTGGGTAATATTTTTAATATTCAGTCAAGAATAATATGGCGTAATCAGTTCTTAAAGAATCAGAATAGTACTTGGGCTGATGAAACTTCAGATATTTGGTTTGCAACAAAATCAGATGACTTTTTATTCAAACAACACCCTATAGGTATAAGTACAATAGAAAAAATAGACACCCATTTAATAGAATCAAATCTTTGGTTAGACATCCCAAGGATTGTGGAAGAAGGTGGACGTTATCCTGAAAAGCTATTTTCAAGAATTATAGGGTCAAGCAGTTTTAAATTAAATTGGGTTTTAGATCCCTTTATGGGTTGTGGTGATGTTGGGGTTGTGTGTAAAAAGGATGGTAGACGTTTTATAGGATTCGAGGCTGATAAGGACCGCATGTTACTATCGATGAAAAGGATAGATGAATCATAATATGAATATATTAGATAGAATAAAAAATGATATGTATGCAGCTATGAAATCTGGAGATAGAGAGGTCTCCCAGACCTTAAGAACATTAATGGCGAAATTGAAGGATTTTCAAATAAATAAAAATAAACTAATCACAGATCATGATGGCATAGGTATTATAAAAACTTTAGTAAAACAGCGAAGAGAAGCATTAGAAATCTATGAGAACGCAGACCGCCTTGATTTGGCGGGGAAGGAAAGAATTGAACTCGATATTCTATCCTCATACCTTCCAGAAATGATGTCTGAAGAAGATATTAAATCACTTGTAAAACAGATAATTACTGAAGTAGGAGCTAAAAGTATGTCTGATGTTGGTGCAGTAATGCAACTTGTTATGCAACGTGGAGGAGAAAAAGTTGACGGTAAAAAGGCTAATTTAATTTTAAGAGATTTATTAGAATAGATGTTCTGGATTCTAGATGGAATATCCTTTGTATGCATATTAGTCATTGGTTATAATGGTTTCAAAAATGGTTTAGTTGAAGAAATGGGGCGCTTGTTGGGTTTAGTTATTGCAATATTAATTGCTATTGCTAACACCTCATTTCTCTCGTCAGAACTCCATAAAATACTTCCGCTTGATAATTGGTTAACAAAGTGTTTTTCTTTTACATTTTTATTTATGACTGCTTTGATACTTTCAAGAATGTTAACAAAACTAGTGCAAATAACATATGTATCAAAAGACAATGACTTAATAAATAAAGCAATGGGTTTTATTTTTGGATCCATTAAAGGTGTTTTTATGTTGGTTATCTTTTTTTGGTTTGTTGCAATTTTACCAATAGAAAAATGGAAAATGATAATTAATCAAAATTCTCAAATCGCTTTTTATAGTCATCAATTTCGGAAAAGTATTGTATCTTTTTTTAATTGGGAAGACCCTGTCTCATTGAGTGAGGCATACATAAGACAATTGACGCAGCCTTAATGCCTCAAATACCTCAAGATATTATAGATCGTGTACGTGACACTTCAGATGTAATTGATGTTATATCACGTTATGTAGATTTGAAACAGCGTGGAGCAAACTTTATCGGTCTATGCCCATTTCACAATGAAAAAACACCTTCTTTTAGTGTTGCTCCATCTAAGCAGATTTATCATTGTTTTGGGTGCAATAAAGGAGGGAATGTTTTTTCTTTTTTAATGGACTATCAGAAAATTTCATTCCCAGAGGCTGTGAAGTTTCTTGCAGATCAATATAATATTCCAATTAGTTTAACCAATGAAACTTCAGGGTCTGAAATTTTTTCTGCTTTATATGAGTTACATCAAATTGCAGTAAAATTATATCAAGAAAATTTATTTTCTAAAGATGGAGAAAAAGCTCTAAACTATTTATTTGAAAGAGGAATTAAAGAAACTACAATAAAGCAATTCAAAATAGGCTATGCAAGAGATGAATGGGATGAACTTGTTTCATTTTGCAAAGGGAAAGGCTTCACACGATCACAAATAATAAAATCGGGTTTATTCACTCATTCGGAAAAAGGAATTTTTGATCGGTTTCGATACCGAATTATGTTTCCAATATTTCATCCATCGGGTAAAGCAATAGCTTTTGGCGCTCGGACCTTGAGTGCTAAAGAGCCAGCTAAATATTTGAATTCTCCAGAGACTATGCTTTATAAAAAAGCAGAAGTTTTTTATGGATTAAATGCATCACGAGATGAAATACGCCAAAAAGGATATGCTGTTTTAGTTGAAGGTTATATGGATTTTTTAAAACTTTATCAAGAGGGCATAAAATCAACTATCGCAATTTCCGGCACTGCGTTTACCAAAAAACACGCTATTGCTCTAGGGAGGATTGCTCAGAAAGTTATTCTATTTTATGATGGAGATTTGGCTGGAAGCAATGCTGCAATTAGAGCCGGATGGGTACTGCTCAAAGATGGTTTGGAACCATCTATAGTTAGACCGCCCAATGGATTGGACCCCGATAATTGGATCGATTCAGAAGGTGCCAATGAGATTCTTTCTAAAATTGAATCTCCCACGAGTTACATAAATTTCCATATAGATTTTAATCAAGGTTTAAAACTTAATGGAATAGATCGGAAGAATTATATTATCAGTTTAGCAAGAGATATAAAAAGTATAAAAGATGGTATTATACGTGATGATCTAGTAAGGATAGTCTCTGATAAATTAATGGTTGATGAAAAAGATTTCCTACGAACTATGAAAACCCAAAAAGTGGTCGATGATTTTAATCCTGAAGAGAACACATTAAATAAAAAACTTATCTTTACAGATAAAGTAGAAAAAGCACAAATTGAGTTGCTTAATTTGCTGGTATGTAATGATGAAAATATACGAAGTTTTGTAAAAAGCAAAATTAATTTAACTTTGTTCACAGTACCTTTTTTTAAAAAATTGGCAGGATATTTGATTGATCAAAATTTGCCTATAGATTCATCATCAATTATCGAGTATTTTCAAGAGCAGAATGAACGTGATTATGTTGCACGGATCTTATTTAATCAGGTGCAAAGCAACTCAGTTGAAAAAATTGTATCTGATTGTTTAAAAATCTTAAAATCTGAACCATTAAAACAGAAAATTAATGTTCTTCGTATACAGATTAGAGAAAAAGAATCTAAAGGAGAAGATCCAATGCAAGAACTAAGTGCTATTGCTAACTTACGAAAAGAATTAAATGGTCTTTAGAAAACACTTAATATTATTTTACAGCTCTATTTTACTGTTTTGTATTACAACAATTCCTGCAAATCAGGTTCAATTAATAACAATGCATAAAAAGAGTAATGGTACATTACTTAGAATAGTAACCAGTGCTGTTTTAGATATTGAAAATATCGCAGGCTGGTCAGGCCAAGAAAACTGGTTTTATGTTACATTAAATGGGACTTATCTAAGCCCTGCAGCGGTTGAATATATTGAGTTTGAACCGCCACTAGTTGATATTGAAATCACGGAGAATAATCAATCTGTGCAATTGGGATATTTGTTTGATAGGCCAATAGAAGATTTTGAAATTTTTCATTCAGCTGCTAGCCGAGTTATATTGATACAGGTATGGGAATCATTGAGTGATAGTATTAGATATCAAGTCCAATTTTCTGAAGGGAAGAATGATAATAGAGTATTCTCATTGCCAAAAAATGAATCAAAAGGAATTCCCTTTTACGACTCTTTTATTTATGCGAGAGATAAATATGGTCCGGAAAAATATTTTGTTTGGTATAACAATTGGTATTCTACAGAAGATAAAACAGATAATGATACTATACAAAAAGAAGAGATAAATAGTAGCGATCTCCAACCCTTGAAGCAAGATCCAAAACCTCTAAGTATTAAAAGAAAAAGAGTGGAGGTTAGTGGACCACCACCCCCACCAAAAAGGCCGCGTTATAAGCAATCACTTGATATTTCTTTTATACTTAATGATGGTTTTCTTATGTCAGGCTCAAATAATCTAAGAGCTATAAAAGCACTACAAGAGGCCCTTATTTCTTTAGGTTATGATCTGGGAGTTGGAGGTGTTTACAATAATGGTGTAGACGGAAACTTTGGTCCTAAAACAGAAGATGCAGTTATCCAATTTCAACTTGATAGAGGTTTTAATAGTGCGAATGTCGATGGAATTGTAGGTGAAGGTACACACAAAGAATTACTAAGAGCCCTGTCCGGTGAAAAACCTATTATTACAAAAAAAGTTAAAGAAAAAATTGAAGTAGTATCTGAATTAGATCAAAAAGCTAATTTCGAACAAAAATTTGGAAGCGTGATACATCAAAGCAGACAAACAGCAAGAGAACTTTTGAATCAGGCACCTATTACGACTCAGGTAAAACGAGAAAAACGTAGACTCCCTAACGATGCAGAGATTAATCTATTACCTCCCGATTTATCTAACCGTAAAACATTTCTAAAACTAAGTTGTAATCTTGAAGGGGCAAATGTATTCATCGATGGTTCATTAATTGGTAAAACTCCAATTAAGAAAAAAATGCCTGTTTCTCCAGGATGGCATAGAGTTCGAGTTGTAGACCCCAATTCCCCTCCGCCTAAATTTGCAATGGATATCCCTGATTATCAGGATATTTATATTCCAAAAGGTAGAACTCAAAAAATTCGAATTAACCTTGCGATAAGCAACCAAGAATAATCTGATTAATATGAGATTATTTTCCTCTATTAGTGGAATCCGGAGAATAATTTTTTGGGTTTTAACATCTAGTGTTTTACTATCACAAGATATGCCAGTGATTCTTTCTGCTAAAACTCATCCTACTGAAACTGGTCTCAAACTAGAGTTTTTTCTTTCAAGTTATATAAAAAGAGAAGATCTTTCCAGTTGGATTGAACAAGAAAATTGGTTTATACTAAATTTTTATAATATTATAAAGCCAGACCGTGGTTTTTTTAAAGAAATGGTTTCGTATCCAGTCCGAGATGTTCAGGAAACCTGGTCTCAAAATTCAAACTTGCTACAATTATCAATACAAGTTAACCGTAGTATAGGAATTTTCGATGTTGTGCTGCATAATGAAGGCAGGAAAATTCTCATTGTTTTAACTTATAGTGATTATGTTGAAGCCAAAGAGGCCAATCCATCATATGTATTCCCGAATTTAAAGAACGCTGAAAAAACATCTCATCCATTTTCTTGGAAAGATGCTAGAGAACGTACCACTCTTGAAATTATATGTGATACTAAGGGTCTTCCAATTTATGTAGACGGACATATGGTTGGACATTCACCACTCAAAAACTGGATTGACGTGCTTCCTGGTTGGCATAAAGTTGGATATTTCCCTAATGACTATAGCCCGGATCCGAGTTCATTAACTTCCAAAGAAAAAATGTTAAATAACATTCTCCTTTTAGGGCGGTTGGATGTGTTCGTTGAAGAAGGATCTCATGAGACAATAGCACTGAATTATCAAACCCTAGATGAAGATGTTGTAGACTATACTAAGCGATTTCAATCTGGGGCAATGGTCGGATTTTCTTTGTTTTTTGTTATGATTGTTTTAATGAGTTGGGGGCTGGCCTGATAAAGAAATACCGTTTTTTACTTTATATTTTTATTATACTATTTTTGTCAAGATTATATGGGAATAATGAAAATGCAAATTCAGCAATAAAGAGTGAATCACGAGTTGAGTATTACAGATACTGGAATCCATATCGTAGAGTTTTGAGTAATAGAGGGGATCCTCAAAGTTTTTATGGTAAAATATATTACCAAGCAATTTACAATAAAGATGAAAGAATTAAATCCGTTACGCGTATTGGTAAGGATCGAGAAGCGAAAGAAACCTATCATATTACTTGGTCAAAGTCAGGTATTCGATCTGAGTATAAAGTAGAATTTCACACAGATGGTAATGCTTCTAGGCTTGACTCCACACTTTATGCAAACCAACTTAGTTTTACTCGACCAGGATGGATAGCGCAATTTAGAAGCAGAAGTGATGGGCGCCCAAGAGAAGTTGTTTTTAGTGATGCGCTGGGATTTAGATACTTTTCGTATCATTTTAATTACACCTTTTTAAAAGATGATAAAAATTTTTCTGAAGTGGTTGAATCATCATATTACGACTCTAATAATCAATTTATAGGACGACATTTATTATACTGGGGGAAAGGTGCTTATTTGAAGATGATTCAATATTTTGATTTAAAAAATAAAATAATTCTTAGTAAAGAATATTTACACGATAAAAGACTAGAAGAGACTGTAAGAATAATCACTGATGAAAACAATAAAGAACTAGAACGAAAAATTATACCTTATATGTTACCAGATAAATATGCATATAAGTATGAGTGGACGGGTAAAAATGTAATTGATCGTGGCCTTAAGGAAATTGATAATTTAGATCTTGCTCTTGAATTTGCTTTACGTGCACAGGAAGCATTGGAAGAAGCTAATGAAGAATTAAGATTGGCAAGAGAAGCTTTTGATGAAGCTAATGCGCGTGCTAAGCGTACTCAAAAACTTTTAAATCAGGCCAAGGAGCAGGCAAGAGATTCTGATGCCTTTCAGGCAAAGATGGAAGATGCAAAAGAAAAAGCACAAAATGCCATTGAAAAAATGTATGATGCTGAGCGTGATGCAGAACAGGCACGATTAGAAGCAGCAGCAGCAAAAGCAACACTAGGAGCAATAGAAAAAACTCGCGATGTAGAGGATTTTGCAAAAGATGAATATAAAGCCGCTAAAAAAGAGGCAAAAGTTGCAAGGAAACAGGCTAAAAAAGAGGCAAGAGCTGCTAAGGCAGCTCTTCAAGATTCTCTTTTAGGTAAAGAAACTAGGACTTTCTTAACATTTTCTTATGGTTGGCCATTCTTTATTGAGAACACATTGGGCAATCATACTCCTGGAGTACAATATACATTTGGTCTAGGCCGTAGAAATATGTTTGAATTATTCGGTAGAGACACAGACCTTGGTTTAGAAGTGAATTGGTACGACTTTTATTCTGATTCGCTTGGGAAAAACTTTCAAACTTTGAGTTATTTTTTATTGGCCCAAATAGATTTGAGACCAGGGTGGAGATGGATCCCCTCTAGACTTGAAACAAGTATAAAACTTGGCGCGGGTCTTGTCTCACCCGGTTATGGTTTTACATTGGGACCCGCAGCAACCTATAATCTTCTTCCGACTCCTATTACATTAGGTTTTTTCTATCAAACACACTGGGTCTATGGAATAATTGATAAGGATACACAAGCATACTGGTCTACGGTTGGTTTACAATTTGGTGTTAATCTTCAGGATAAGCTTCCTGAAATATTTGATATAGATTTTCCCAATATTTTTGATATTTTCTGAGAGAATAAAAAAAGCCTCCATTACGGAGGCTTTTTTTTATTACATTTCTAAATTAGGATTAGAAATTAATTTTTAATCCTGCATTAAAGTATCTAGGAGTCCCGAGGAATACTTCAGCGTTGTGTGCAGCGTGCACTTTATCTCCATAACTATTGTATTGACTATGATCAACGGCATCCTGTACATATACATTATCAAGAGCATTAAAAATATGCGCAAATAATTGGACATTGGATCCTCCTACATCTAAAGGTAGATCATAGTTTATATGTATATCCATTTTTGAGTACCCTGGCGCTTCCCAGACTTGGGTCCGGTCTGCATTTGTATCCTCTCCATCATATTCACGTGAATCAGGGCTCCAGTCTGCATAATTATTATCATATATATTGTATAGCACCTGTGTCTTCAAACCTTCTACAAGTTCAAAGGTAACTCCAGCAGCATATGATGTTTGAGGCATATCGCCAACATACAGTCCACTTAATGCGTAACTATATGGTGTTGTCTTCAACCCAATTGCATTACCTGATGTATCATAATCAGTTTCCTGATAGTTCCCAACAGCATCTTCAGTGAAAGACCAATGGCCCACACTCATGGCAGCATCAACACGTAGTTTAGGATTAAGTTGTCCTGCTACTTCCATTTCTACTCCTGAGTGATTTTGATTTACTCCTGTGAGAAAGATCACGTCTGTATCACCGGAAGAACCTTGTCCTGTTGTTACTGCTTTTGTCAGGTTTCTATCTTTCCAATCAGTATTATAATAGTTCCCTTTTAGTGCAACAACGCCAGAACGATAGTTAAATCCAGTCTCATAACTTTCAAATACTTCATTTGATGGATCAGGTGCTACAGTTCCATCATAATAGATCACATTATCCATAATAGGTGGTTTTTCAACATTTCCATA
>CAZEER010000011.1:32135-40892 GCA_964511215.1 uncultured bacterium
AAATTTACAAGAGGTTTGTGAAAGAAATTTTCTCGTTCATTTAAAAAATTTGGATCATACCTATCGACAGTTTTTTCACCATACATATACCAGTATTGTTTTCCTGTGTAAGAAGCGTTTACAGGGCCCCAATTTTGATTAAAATATCTGCCAGCTTCGTATTCAAATTTTTCACCTGATGCAAATGATGAATCGTTGTATCCTGCTATATCTCCAGCTAATTCTTGTGAGTATGTAGCAATATTTTGTTTGTAGAGATTCTGACCATGTCGCTGAGGTGCACCAATTGCATACAATTCTAATCTGTTACCATCATTAACTTGATAGCTTGCACCAAGGTAATATGACCAAGCATCTGTCCAGGTTTTATCTATTACGCCTTGCCCAGTTTTTCGAACAAGTGTTCCACTTAAGGCGAGTTTATCATTAATTAAACCTGTATTATAATTCAAAGTTGTTTTTAAGAATGATCCAGCACCGGCCTCTTGTTTAAAACTTCCACCCTGATCATGAGCCGCAGGATCTGTAATAATATTCATAGTTCCACCTATAGATGGTGTGGCGAGGTTCACAGCACTAAGTCCACGTTGCATCTGAATAGAAGATGTTGCATCACCAACACCATCCCAATTAGACCAGTAGACCCATCCATTTTCCATATCATTCTGAGGAACACCATTAATCATTACAGCAACATTCCTTTGATTAAATCCACGTACATTTATACGTGCATCACCAGCGCCGCCACCTTGTTGTGTTGCATAAACACTAGGAGTAAAATTTAAGGCCATGGGTATATCCTGTGAACCCAGTCGTGTTTCCATTTCTTCCTTAGTAACGGTTGTAAACGCAACCGGAGTCTTGTCATCCGCCCGGGAAGCAAGAACTTCTAGGCCAGACAATTCTACGGCTGTTGCAATAAGTTTAAAGTTTAATGTTGTAGCTGCACTCATAGATACATTGGTATAGCCAATCATAGAGGCAGTTAAGGTCGCGCCATTAGGAACATTATTTATTGTAAATGATCCACTAGCATCGGCAGCAGCTCCGTTACCTGTTCCATCAACGACAACATTTGCACCTGCCAGAGAATTCCCTGTCGATGCATCTGTAACTGTACCAGACACATTAATCTGGGCAGTAAGAAGTGTTGTTAGAAAAAATATTGGGAATGCAGCCACGATTCGTGAACAACGATTCATGTGTTTCTCCTTTGGTTTATTGAAAATTTCATCCAATTCGATACTGTTATTTTAATCAAAATAGATATTTTTTTATAAAAAAAAAGTAATTAAATAATTTAAGATTTTTTTAGGATATCATGTGATTCGTATTAAAAAAATAATATATAATATTACTGAAATAATTGAAGGGTCTGTGGGTCATTAATTTTTTCTATACATTCTCTGTTATTATTATTTGTGGAGTTGACCATTGTTGAAACGGGATGAAATGAGAGGTTCTTTTTGCAAGGTATTAAATATTGTTCTATAGAACGTTTGTTGTAGATTTTACAATTGATCCATTGATTGATATTTTTTTTATTTAAAATAACTGGCATCCGATGATGGATATGGGAGATGCTTTTTTGAGCAGTTGTTGTGATAATTGTATAGGTATAAACAATCTCTGAAGAAGAGGATTCCCAAAATGACCATAAACCAGCCATGGGTAATATATTTCTAGATTTATCAAAAATGTAATATGGTTGATTATGGTTCCATTCATAATATCCATCCGCAACCACAACACATCGATTGGTATATAATAAATTTTTAAAAGATAATTTTTCAGATAATGATTCAATGCGTGCATTAATTATTTTCGACCCAATTGATTTTCTTGTTGACCAATGAGGGACAAGACCCCATTGCATCATTTTGATAATATTAGTGTCATTAGTGTTCATTAATATAGGAGAAGAGTGAGTTGGCGCAATATTGTAACTTGGTGCATAATTATTGGTTTTCCATTCATCTATTGATAATTCTTCAATAATAGATAACATATCTTTAGTAAGTGTTTTTCGTCCACACATATTACAATCTAATAAAAAATAACTTTTGTCATGTGAAAATGGTTATGAATTTTTATAGCGATTTTTATTAAATAAATATATAACTGGTGAGGGTTATAATAATGAAAAAACTTGTGTTATTGCGTCATGGCCAGAGCCAGTGGAATCTCGAAAATCGATTTACTGGTTGGACAGATGTAGATTTAACAGAAAAAGGACTGTCTGAAGCTCGGGAAGCAGGGAAGTTATTAAAAGAAGCAAACTTCCATTTTGATATTGTGCATACTTCATTACTTAAACGCGCAAATCGTACTATGGAAATATGTCTTGAAGAGATGGAGTTAGACAATATTTCTATTAAATATAACTGGCGATTAAATGAACGGCACTATGGCGATCTTCAGGGTTTAGATAAAATTGAAACAGCAAAAAAATACGGAGATGAACAGGTGCATATATGGCGAAGAAGTTACAGTAGCCCTCCGCCAAAATTGGATTTTAATGATAAGCGACATCCAAGGTTTGATGAAAAATACTCACACCTATCTCCTAATGAAATACCAGATGGTGAATGTTTGAAAGATACTGTTGATCGATTTTTGCCTTATTGGTTTAATTCAATAATCCCTGACCTTGAAACAGAAAACAGTATGCTCATTGTTGCGCATGGGAATTCTCTAAGGGCGCTGGTAAAATATCTAGATCAAATTTCGGATGATGAAATTGTGGAATTAAATATTCCAACAGGAGCACCACTTATATATGAGTTAGGATTAGATTTAAAACCAATCAAAAATTACTATCTTGGAAATCAGGATGATATTGCTAGAAGAACTGCTGCAGTTATTGCGCAGGGAAAAGCATAAAAAATTATTTAAAAATTCTATTTAATTCTCCTGATAGACGAACTCCACCTTGAAGTAAACGTTGCTCTAAGAGGTTCTTGTGTATGTAAAAATAATCCCATTTAAGATTTTCGTTTGAATATTGATAGCACTGTTGACGTAAATCTTTTGATTCATTTATATAGTCAAGTAGAGAATCGCCTTGCCATTTTCTGATTTTACTTCGATCCTCATTTAAAAGAAGATAATCTGCATATTCTGAATAACTTAATTTTTGAAAATCAATTAGTTTAGTATCCCAGACACTATGTAGGTTGGTAGATTCCCCAAACCATTTTACTTTTACACTGTTTCCTCCTCGGTCTTTTCCATTCCCAACATGTAGAGGTTGATGCAAATCACCAATTAGATGTACAAGGAATTTCAGAGCAATTTTTTGTTCCTCTTTTGATTTATTTTTATTTTTTAAAACAAAAATAAATTCATTTATTTTTTCAACTGCTTTACCAGAGTGTTTACCTTGTTCATATTCTTCTCCATCCGGTATAGTGCACCAGTGCCAATCATTTGCTTTTTTCCAGTCTGGATCAGACTTTATCTCATCAGCCCAAACACTCATCCTTGAAATATCATGATGTCCCATAAGTCGCTTAATCTGCATTTTTGCATTTTCAGTTAAATATGTTTCTGCAACTTTTCCCACAATACGATGTCCGGTTTTTCCCCATCCAAATACAAATTGCATTGTAAGAGTTATTATGAATATAACTTTTAATTGATGTTTCATTTTTTTAATATATTTTCAATGTTTTTTTTATTGCCGTCTATTTTAGGATAATTATCAATATTAAGAATATGGCAAATTAAGGGGTATATATTAACATTTTCAAATGGAGAGATAACAGTACCAGATTGCAAATCAGGTCCACTCGCTATAAATAAGGCGTGCATGCTTTTAAGCCTGTTATCATAGCCATGAGTACCACCTGTTGGGATGTATGTACCTGCTGACGAGCTACTGATAGCCTGATTTTCTATATACCAGCCTTCATCTGCGAGAACCAGCGCATCTTTAATGCGATAATGATTTTTAAAGTGGAATCGGTCAGGAATATCTTTTTTAAGATATGCCTTAATATGATTTGCATTATTTAAATCTTGAACAACTCTCTCTAAAATTGATTCGTTTACTCCATAAAGCATAGTATAGGGGCCGGAGCCTTCCTGAATTATTCCTTCCATATTAGTATGCTCGTTAAGGTTGACTGTCCTCTCAGAGCTAATATCAGCCATCCCATGATCTGAAACAACAATTATATTTAAATTTGAGGCAATGGGCAGTGTATTTAGTTTTTTTACCAACACACCAAAAAGAGAGTCCATTTGTGTTACCGTCTTCCCTGTTTCAGTACTTTTAGGACCTGTTTTATGTCCAGTTGCATCAGGTTCATGAAAATATAAAAGGCATAGACGAGGGCGTTTACTTTTCGGGAGTGAAAACCAGGAAATAACGGAATCAATTCTAGATTCAAATGGAAAGTTATGATCATAATTTTTCCATCTGCTGGGGTAGATGTTGTTAATAGGTGCTTCAGTGCCAACCCAAAAATATGAGGCGGTCTTTATACCTCGTTTTTCAGCTGTTACCCAGATTGGTTCGCCTCCGTAAAACTGTGGGTCTTCTACTTTAGAACGATCTTTAAGTGAGTAGGTATCATTGAGTTTAGAATCATAAAAATGGTTCCCAATAATTCCATGATTTTCAACATAGAGTCCTGTTGCAATGCTGTAATGGTTTGGGAATGTTTTAGAGACAAAAGCTGGTATAAGTCCTTTTGAACGGACTCCATTTTTAATAAACTTATCCATATTCGGCGTGTGATACCAATCGAGATAACTAGACCTAAAACCATCAAAAGATACGAGCAGCACATAAGATTCAGTAGTCGTATCTCTACAACTGAAAACTATTATTAGAATGAGAAAAATAAATAGATGTAATGACTTCATTTATTTGGAATGTACCCTAGAATCATTCTGGGATATTTATCGGTTGCAATAATAAACCCGTGTTGATCAAACCTTGCAATTGCCTCCCAATTTCGAGCTTTTCCATCTTTCAGATAGAGTTCTAGAGGTTCTGTTGCTGTTTTTTTTATATTGTTGTTTTTAATCTCAAATTCAATTAATCGTTCTACTGTTTCAGTGTTTTTATGGCTTTGGGTAAGATGATATTTTTCAGTAATTAAATCAGGTGCAGGCTTTAATTTTTTTTTATCACCTGACCAAAAGTAATTAATCGCCCAAAATTTGTTATTATAAATGTTGGTAGCATCGGTTAGCCTATACTCAATATTTTGAGAATTGATTTCTTTTAATGATAAATCCAATAAAGAAATAGCTATTTGCTTTGGATCTTTTAGTAGGTTTGCGCCATTAGCTTCATAAATCATGATAACATTATTATTGTGGATGACAATGCTTTCATAAGACATATTATCAATTTGTATCGGTGTACTAATTTTTTTTAAATTGTTTTTTGATATAGTAATTTGATATGATATTGGATCTATTATTCCCCAAGAGAGATATCCTTCCATAAGACCATTATTTTCGGCTTCAATACTAATGTAAACTTGATTACCATAAAATGCAATGGCTTCAAAACCATCAAATCCAGGAATAAGAGTTGAATAATTTGGAGTTTTAAAAATCGTTTGAATGGGTAGAATAGGATCTGGAGATTTTGTATCTAGAGCTTCTTGTATCTGATTTTTAGGTATCATAAAAAGGAAACCACCCAAGTTTTCGGGCAAGAGAAATAAATTGTGACCGTACCAATCCATTCCTGAGATTTCCTGTTTTGGATCTGTTATTAATCCTTTAAGCGGTATTTCTTGTATTGAAATTTCTTTCGCTAGAGTCAAGGATATCCCAAAGATAAAGAATCTAAGAATTAGGAAAGTCATTAATTATCAAATTCCTCACAAAGCTTTTTTAAAAATTGATAAGAGAATATTCCATCATGATGTCCATCCTTCCAAAATACTTGAATGGCATAATGACCAATGGGTTTGATACCAGTTATATGATAACTTTCTTCTTTTATCAGTTGTGGTGGCCCTTTATAGATATTCCCAAAAACATCAGTCTCTCCAGCACAGTTTGCGCAAGGACAGTTATCTCTCACTGACTTTAGAGTTAATACACCCTCTGAACCATCATTCCATTGCATTAATATAAGATCATTTAATAATTCATAGTGTGTTAGTTCTAAATCCGACATTATTTTAATAAAATCAATTTTTGAGATTGGATAGTTGAATTTGTATAAAGAACCAAAAAATAGACTCCTGTAGATAAATTATTAGGATTCCATTTTACAGTATTGATTCCTGAGGTGGCTGAACTTGTATTAATTGTTTCTAATCTTTTACCTTTTATATCGTATACAGCCAAAGATAATTCTATAAAATTGTCAGGTAAAAAATATTGAATTGTGGTGGCATTGTTAAATGGATTTGGGTAAACGGGTGATAGTTTAAAAGATGTTGGGTTTAGTGGATTTTCTTTCTTTGTTTTTAGTTCAGGAAGGCTTGAAATATTAAAAAGGAACTCACCATTATTAATATTCACTGTGTGAGGGGGAAAGTGAAAAGCAGGTTTTAACATAAATGTATTAAAATATCCGGTGATTAATGAATCAGATGCAGTGGCTATTTCCAATTCACCGTCAAGACCTAGGTATAAATTGTCTGATAAATTAGAAAATACATCTCCTAAAATATCAGTAGTATCATTATTGGAAGATGTATCAGTGAAAGTCTCGAATAAATCATTTACAAATAAAGAATCAAGACCTGGCATAAATATCAGTATTGTTTCGAGGCTTAGAGGATTCTCTTCATCTCCTTCTCCTGGGATATCCCAAATTCGTGGTTGAATGGGATATGTAGTATCCCTTAAAACTGCTAGAAACAAATCAAATGTATTATCACCCTGCTGGGAAATAGAAGCCATTAGAAAAAAAGCGGTATCTTCAACCATCTCATTGAATGCAATACCGGTCGCCAATGTATCATCAACAGTAGATGTGAACACTCCATCTACAGTTCCACTATAATCAAATATTATCTGACCTTGATAAATGTTTTGTGCTGGTGAAATACAAAATATAAAGAATATTATTTGTATAATAGATTTTTTAAAATGAAATAAAGGTCGGAAAAACAAAAGCAAATTTATTATAAAATCAATTTAGAATTCATATCCAAAAGAAAAACCAGCACCAATCCAATATGTCATGCCATCAACTTTTTCAATGAGATTAGATCTGGTTGTAATGCGCATTTCAAACGCTTCAAGGTTTTCTCGGTAATCCTTAACCTTTACACCTTCTAGAATTTTAAAATCAGTAAATTGATCAAACAAATCGTTTAGACTTTTAAAAATTTCGACATTTGAAAAATGCTTAAGGACCATTTGTCCTACAGGAATATCAATGCTACCTCCTGCAATAAAACCAGAACTAAATTTTCGTGCATCATCTCTATAAAATCCTGTGCAAGCAGTAACACTGTAACTGGTATTGCCAATGAAGAAACCGGGGCTTAAACCTAATTGATAACAAAAACCTCCAAAACTTGTGTCTGGATCAGTTGTCACTCCATGATCATAATATGCTATTTCTGCAATGGCATTCATAAAAAAATCCCCAGCGAAAAATCCATATGGACTGCCAATAGATAGACCATAAACAGGACTACTGTCATCGAAATCTTTAAAAGTAGCACCTTTAATAATGGGATAACCTGTGTAAAGATTTAAACTCCAGTTTGGAACTATAACATATTCTATTACAAATTGAGATAAATCACTTTGGTTATTTGTCCCTGGTTTTTTAGGTGAAAAAAATTCGCCGTTTTGATAAAGTAATAAAACTTCGCCTCCTGCAATAGGTATGGTCCCATCATTTATTTTTAGAGAATCAATATTCTCCAATAAAATCTGCTCTGGGAATGTCAAACCCACAGGAGTGATATAAACAGAATTTTTTTCAATACCATTTATATTACCTTTTATTGTCGTCTGATCATTAAAGATAATTATGCCCTCTATCGAGAACAAAAAACTACTGGTACATATAATAATTAATAATTTTTTCATGGTATCCAAATAATATGGCTATAATTTTGCTAAAAATATACAATCAAATAAATTTGACAAGCATAGACAAAATTTGAAAATTTTTCAGAAAAATTATATCTATGTTAGCTAAGTAAAAAAATATGAATGATTTAACAGAAAAGACACTTTCATCAAAAATAATATTCCAAGGTAGGCTCTTAGATGTTAGGATGGATGAAGTGCTTCTTCCTAATGGTAAAAAAAGTACAAGAGAATGGATTAATCACCCTGGAGCATCATGCTGTATACCAATTTTACCAGATGGTAAAATTGGATTAGTGAACCAATTCCGTTACCCGATAGGTAAAGAAGTTTTAGAATTACCAGCAGGTAAAATAGAGAAACATGAAAAACCCGAACATTGTGCAAGGAGGGAACTAGAAGAAGAGATAGGCTATATAACTAATAGACTCACATTATTAACATGTATTCATCCAGCTTTAGGTTTTGCCAATGAAAAAATGTGGATCTATCTGGCTGATGATCTTATACAAACAAAATCAAGACTAGACGGAGATGAATTCTTAGTTCTTGTCCCCACAAAATTGGAAGAAGCCTTGGAACTAGTGTGGAATGGAACTATAAGTGATGTAAAAACAATTATTGGACTATTGTGGGCTGAGAAATTTATTAATAATTAAACATTTAAAATTAAAAGTGGGCCCACAGGGATTCGAACCCCGAACCAACAGATTATGAGTCTGCTGC
>CAZEER010000012.1:0-25386 GCA_964511215.1 uncultured bacterium
AGAAATCAAAAAAGAGATGAAAAAATGGGAATTAAATCGAGATGAGGTACTTAAAGCTCGTTCAAAAAAATTAGATAAAAAAAATAAAGAAGAATCTAAAAAAGATGTGGATAGAGAAGAAAAAAATGAAAATAAGATCAGTGAGGACTCGGTGGATTTAGAGAGCAATGAAACAATTATTGATGATGAGACTGGTGAAACGGAAATTTTAGATAATACAGAAGAAGAATAATTTGAATATTATATTAATCACTTATAAAAATGGAGGATGCCATGTTAGAGTTCATTGAACAAGCAATTAAACTGTTAGTAGATAAACCCGATGAGGTAAAAGTTGATATTGTTGAAACCGAACAACGCCTTATATATGAATTAACAGTTGGTGAAGGTGATTATGGTAAAGTCATCGGCAAGAGTGGGCGAAATATATCGGCTTTACGTACTCTTGTTTTTGCTATCAATGCTAAACAAGGTGGTAAAAGAGCTAGACTTGATGTTATCGATTAATAATGGCCACAAGTCTGCATCCGATAGCTATCGTAATGAAATCATCAGGATTAGATGGTAATGTATGTTTAAAACCCCTGTCACGATACTTTGATGAATATATTGAAGGAAAAAGGTTGGCATTAGGTTTTAGTGAAAAACATTCTAGTTTAATTAATCTTGAACTTATTATGGGTATGGGGAAAAAACGTCGTTTTAAGTTTAAAGAAGTGGACTCGGTTGATAAAGCTCAAAAAATTGTTGGGCAAACTCTTTTTGTTGAAGCGACTGTAGATGATAATATTAATATGATCAGTAAACAACTATTGAATTATATGATTGTAACTGAAGAAGGAAAAAATGTTGGTAAATTAAAAGATGTGATGTGGCTTCCTAATAATGATGCTTATGTAATTAATAACTCAGGGAAAGAAATACTTATACCCATTATTCCTGAAGTTATAAAAGTTTTAGATCATGATAATAAAAGGATCATGATTGCACCTATGGATGGTTTACTAGATTGAATAAAATCGCTGTAATTACCCCAGTTCCAGATGTAATTGATACTATTGTGAAGAATAGTATTATTAGAAAGGCTGTAGAAAAAGATATAATCGATTTTCGTATAGTACATTTAAGAAATTACGGTATTGGGAATTACAAAAAAATTGATGATGCTCCATTTGGAGGAGGGAGTGGTATGGTAATGATGCCTGGACCACTTATTAGAGCTGTTGAAGATACGATTTTATGGATGGATAATGTTAAAGATATAAGAATTATTTACCCTTCCCCACAAGGAGTAAAATGGAAACAAAATTTAGCAGATAAATTTAGTCATGAGCGAAATATTATTATTATCTGTGGTCATTATAAGGGAATAGATGAAAGAGTAATCAAAAAATATGTAACTGATGAATATTCTATTGGGGACTTCATTATGACTAGTGGTGAAATTCCAGCAATGATTATTTTGGATAGTATAGTTCGATTAATACCAGGAACATTAAATAATTTAGAATCAGCATTAACTGATACATTTTCAAATACTTTGTTAGATCATCCTCATTATACTCAACCACGAACCGTATGTGAAATGAATGTTCCTGAAATATTACTTGGTGGAAATCATGAAAAAATTGAATCCTGGAGAAAAGAACAAAGAAAGATTCGTACTAAAAATAGGAGGCCAGATATCTGGAAAAAATATATTCAAATGAAAGAAATGGAGAATAAACATGAATAAAATTAAAGAAATAACTAAAGAGTTTATAAAAGCGGAAATACCAGTTTTTGATTCTGGTGATACAATTGTAGTAGATGTGAAGGTGCGTGAGGGTAATAAAGAACGTATCCAGCGTTTTGAAGGAGATGTTATAGCTAGGAAAGGAGGAAATGGCTTAGATGCTTCTTTTACAGTTAGGAAAGTAACAAATGGCGTTGGTGTGGAGCGTATATTTCCTTTGCAATCACCAATGATAAATAAAATTGAGGTAAAAAGAAGAGGGAAAGTTCGTCGAGCAAAACTAAATTATTTAAGGAATGTTACTGGTTCAAAAGCCGCTAGAATAGAAGAAAAAATATAATTCACCAATTTTTATTAACACTTTAGCCCCTCTACAATAATTATATTGTTGAAGGGGCTTTTCAGTATGAAAAGTTCTGAAAAAATCACCCTTAGTTTAATATCATTATCTCACCTATTGGTGCATGCGCAAATGATGGTTTTTCCTACTTTATTATTAGTTTTTAATCGTGAATTTTCTTTAGGTATGGATTCACTAGGTTTAATGGTGACTTGTAGTCTTTTTATGTTTGGCCTCGGTGCAATCCCAGCAGGGATTTTAGAACGAAGGTGGGGTGGCAAAAGGTTACTGTTGGTTTACCAGATTGGTTCTATAATTGGTGGGCTAACAATTATTTTAGCGCAAGATGTAATACAGATTACCTTAGGATTGGCTATTTTAGGTTTGTCATCAAGTATATACCATCCTGCAGGTTTAACTATACTTTCAAAGTCAATCAATAATTTAAGTAAAGGGATGGCAGTCCATGGCATAGCAGGATCTATTGGTTTAGCTCTGGGACCTTTATTAGCTGGAACAACAGCTGAATTTGGACCATGGCAACTTTCTTATTTAATTTTTGTTTTAACACAATTTTGTCTTTTAATTCTTACATATTTTTATATTGATAGTTTTTATGAATATATTGAAGAAATTAATCAACAAAATGATGTGGTTGTCTTGAATAATGATAAATTTTCAATTATTTTGTATTTTATAGTCGTTATTGCATTAGGTTTTTCATTTGGTGGATTTACATCATACATGCCTAGCCTTTTTGCGATGCAAACCGATGGGATTTTTCAATTATTTCCAGAGACTTTTAAAGCTGGTTTTTTTACAACTTTAGTATTTTTAAGTGGTATTGTAGGACAAAGTTTAGGGGGTTATTTAGGGGATAAATATAATCGCAGTAGTATACTCTTGATAATTATGATAATAAATATTCCTATATTAGTATTGATGGGATTTTCAACAGGTTGGTATCTATTTTTCTTGAGTATTGGATTAGGAGTGACATATTTTTCAAATCAACCTATATCAAATGTAATTTTGGCTGATTTAACATCAAATAATCAAAGAGGGATAGGTTATGGTATAGCTTTTTTTCTTAGTTTTGGTGTTGGTGGCTTTTCACCTAGTATTTGTGGATTGATTATAGAATTATTTTCGATAAATATGATTTTTCCATTTATGGCAATTAGTTTAATTCCAGGACTAGTAGCAGGATGGTTTTTAGATAAGCGTTTTAAATATCAGCATGCTTCACAAAATATTTCTTTATATGAAATAACATAAATATGATTAAAACAACCTTAAAACAAATACCTTCAGTTAATAAAGTTTTACATGAGGTAGAAAAACATATAATGTTACATAGTAGTTATATAAAATATTTAATTAATAAGGAATTAAAGATACTTAGAGCAGAAATAAAAAAACAAAATTATTCAAAAACAACTGATGAGTTATTTTACTATATAGTAGACAAAGTATTAATTCAATCTGCTCCCCGATTGGTTAATATTATAAATGGTACTGGAATTGTTTTACATACAGGGTTCGGAAGAGCACCGTTCAAAGCAAATGATTTGAAAAATATAGCTAGTAATCTAGAAGGCTACGTAAACCTTGAATTTGATCTAAATAAGGGCATTCGTGGTGATCGTCAAGAACATATTCGTGAGTACCTTAGTTCTATTTGCGGATGTGAGTCATCACTAGCTGTAAATAATAATGCTGCAGCAGTCATGCTTGCGATTAATGAAATGGCAGAAGATGGACAAGTGATTGTATCAAGAGGGCAATTAGTAGAAATAGGGGGATCTTTTCGTATTCCAGATATTATTGAAAAAAGTGGTGCGGTACTAAAAGAAGTAGGGACAACAAATAGAACCCATATAAAAGATTATCAAAAAGCTATTTCGATTGATACCAAACTTATTTTATGGGTGCATACGAGTAATTATATCATAAAAGGTTTTACTCATTCTGTGTCATTAAGTGAATTAATCTCATTAGGTAAAAAATATAAAATACCAGTGATGGTTGATTGGGGTAGTGGAGCTTTTTTAGATATGAAAAAACTAAAACTTGCTGATGAAATTCCAGTAAAGAGTATAATGAAAAAGAATCCAGACATACTGACTTTTTCAGGAGATAAATTAATAGGAGGACCACAATCAGGTTTAATTATTGGAAGAAAAAAATGGATTGATTCTTTACAAAAAAATATTTTATATCGCGTTTTACGTTGTGATAAAATTACTATAGGTTTAATAGAAAAGACCCTAAGGTCATATAAAACAGAGTCCTTCACAAAAGATAACCTATCATTAACCTTACTTACCACTCCACGTAAAACATTGAAAATTCGTGGAAAAAAAATCTTAAACATGGTAGAAAGAAAAAAAATAGAATATTTAGGATTAAAATTGGAAGAAACAGAAGTAGAGGCTGGTAGTGGTTCTTTGCCTGAAAATAAAATAGAAAGCATGGCATTATCATTTAAGCCTCAATCAATAAGTGTGACGACACTTTCTCGTACATTTCGTTTGGGTTCTTTTCCAGTAGTAGGTTATACGTCGGGTAACATATTCTTTATTGACTTGAAAGCTGTTTTACCTAGTCAATTGAAACAATTAGCAAATGCAATAAATAATATTTAGAATGTCTCAAATTGTTATTGGTACTGCAGGTCATATTGATCATGGGAAAACATCTCTGGTTAAATCGTTGACTGGTACAGATACTGATAGCTTGATTGATGAAAAAGAAAGAGGTATGACAATCGATCTTGGGTTTGCTTATATTAATAAATCCATTACAATAATTGATGTTCCAGGTCACGAAAAATTTATTCGGAATATGGTAGCAGGAGCAGCAAGCATACATTTTGGACTAATTGTAGTAGCTGCCGATGATGGTGTGATGCCTCAAACTATAGAACATATTGACATTCTAACTTTGTTAGGTGTATATAGAGGTTGGGTTGTAATTACAAAAACAGATTTAATAAGCGATAAAGATTGGATTGATTTAATTGAATTAGATGTATATGAATGCCTTACAAGTCGTGGTTTTAAACCTTTATCTATTAATAGAGTGAACAATTTAAATGGAGATGGGATAGAACAATTAAAATTTGAAATTTTATCATCTGTAGAGCAAAATATGGATATGGAGAGTATTGGACATTTGCGCATGAATATAGACCGTTTCTTTAGTAAAAAAGGTTTTGGAACAGTTGTGACCGGGACTATATTAAATGGTATGGCAAAAATAGGAGATGAGGTAGAGATTTTACCATCCCAAACCAAATCAAAGATTAGAGGTATACATTCACATGGTGGCTCTCAAGAAATGGTGAAAACTGGAGATCGTGCTGCGTTTAATCTTACTAATGTAAAATCAAATATATTCCATCGCGGAAGTGTCCTTTGTACCCCAGGAGTAATGACAACGTCAAAAATAATAATTGCACATATTCGATTAATTAATTCTACTAAATGGTCTATAAAAAATAAACAGCGATTGAGATTTCATTTTGGCACCTCGGTGGTATTAGGTAGAGTTAAAACTATTGAGCTAAATAAATTAAAAAAAGCTACTAGTAGTAATGTGATAATATACTTAGAGTCTGATATTGTTACTAGTATGGATGATCGTTTTGTAATTCGTTCCTATTCGCCTATGGAAACAATAGGGGGTGGAACTGTTCTATTTGTTAACCCTTTATATCGATGGAAGAAAGTAAGAAATTTCGCAAAAAATATTCCTGTTCCAGCATCAGATCGTTTTGGATATTTAGTCGATTATGAATGGAAAACACCAAAGTCAATTGATAGATGGAAATCACTATTTCTTAATTCTAGCAATGAAATTGAATCATGGCTAGAAAACTTTGGGTTAAAAATGTCAAATAATTGTATTGTTTACAGCACAATTGGTGAAAAAAGGGCAAAAGATCATCTGATACAGTACTTTAATGAATGTTATGAAAAAAATCCATTTCGAATGATAATTAACTCTGAATCGATTATTCGTTCTCTTGGTTGGTCCAAAGTGTGGCTTAGAATTATTATTGCCAGACTAATGCATGAAAGAATTATTAAAGATTCAAAAGGCGGCTACTCATTACTCGATTATAGAAGAGATTTATCACAAAAAGATCAAGTTGAAACAAATCAAATTGAAAATATTATTTTACGTTCAGATTTTAAGCCATTATTAATTATTGATATTATTCAATCTAGTAAAATGAATCAAAAGCGTGTGGGAGATCTGCTACATGTACTAATTACACAAAAAAAAATTATAGGATTGGGTAAAAGTTTTTTTATCCATTTTGAACATTTTGATTCTATTATTAATGCATTAAAAGAGTTTTTTTATACTAATCCTAATTTATCTGTAGGTGATTTTAAAAAGCTTCTTGGTTTAACACGTAAAACTGCAATCCCACTTCTTGAATATTTAGATAACAACAACTATACTAATAGAAAGGAAAATATTCGTACCATTGGAGAAGCTTTAAATGAATAAAACACCCGTAGCAAATACACCTGTAATGAAACAATTTTTAGAAGTAAAAAGAAAATATCATGATACAATTGTTTTATTTAGAATGGGTGATTTTTATGAAACATTTTTAGATGACGCAATTTTAACTTCAAAAATTCTGGGCATTGTTTTGACCAAGCGTGCAAATGGGAAGGCCGCTAATGTTGATTTAGCAGGTTTTCCCTATCATGCTTTAGATAATTATTTGCCCAAACTAGTAAAAGCAGGACATCGTGTAGCAATTTGTGAGCAAGTAGAAGACCCCAAATTAGCAAAAGGTATTGTTAAGCGAGAAGTTATTGAGGTTGTAACCCCCGGAACATTGACAAGTGATAAAACATTAAATGATAAATCTAATAGATTTATAGGTTCGTTAAGTATATTGGGAAATAATTCTGGTGTTGCATTTTTAGATTCATCCACAGGAGAATTCTATATTGGAGAGTGTCTGATTAATCAATTAAATAATATGTTACTGAGATTTAGTCCACAAGAAATGCTCATTTCTGAAAAAATAATTTATTCAAATCTAGATTGGTATATAAAATATAAACCGTTTGTTACGCAAATAGAGAACCAGATGTTTGATTTTGATAGATCATATAAAATCTTAACCAAACATTTTAAAGTTACATCTTTAAAAAGTTTTGGATGTGAAACAATGAGTCGGGGTATTACAGCTGCAGGTGCTTTAATGAAACACATAAAATCAAATTTATCATCGACACTTAAACACACTAGCAAACTAACACCTATTATTCATGATGGTTTTATGGGGATTGATGAATTTACAATGAAAAATTTGGAAGTTTTTCAATCACTTTCATCTCAAGGTGCACACGGTACATTAATTGATTGTATAGACATGACACTTACAGCTGGAGGTGGTCGATTATTAAGAAGAAACCTGATGAATCCTATGAATGAAAAGAAGAAAATAATTGAGCGCTTAAATATGGTAGAAGCCTTCGTGGATCACCCGGTTATTCTAAAGAAAATAAGAAATTCACTTTATAACGCTGCAGATTTAGAACGAATTTTAGGTAAAATCAATAAAGGTAAAGTTTCGCCTAGAGATGTTGTCTCGATGTCAGTAACACTAGGAAAATTAACAGAATGGAATAATTATCTTTCATCTCCCAACAATCATTATTTCAATACTATTCTTGATTCATTTTGTGATACAGATTTTATTGTAAATAAAGTTAATGCAACTCTTAATGAAATACCTCCATTACAACTTTCAAAAGGAAATATTATCAAAGAGGGTGTAGAACCTGAATTAGATGAATTGCGTATGTTGTTATCAAATGGCAAAGAATGGATTTGTAGTTTTCAAGAAAATATGCGTAAGGAATTAGATATACCAAAACTAAAAATTGGATTTAATAAAGTGTTTGGTTATTATATAGAGATAACTAAAGTACATCAGAATAAAGTTCCACAATTTTTTATACGAAAGCAAACATTAGTCAACTCAGAACGATATATCACAGACGAGCTTAAAGAATATGAAGAAAAAATATTAAATGCTGAAGAAAAAATATTTGATATTGAATCACAAATTTTTAATACTATATGTGAATTTATACTATCTCATATCAATTTAATTCACAAGAATGCAGATATTATTAATCATCTTGATCTTTGTACTTCTTTTTCAAATTTAGCGCTAAAGAGAAAGTATATAAAACCCACACTAACAAACAAAGCTATATTGAAAATAAAAAATGGGCGACATCCTGTAGTAGAGCAATTATTGCCAGCCACTGAAAAATTCATTCCAAATGATTTATGCATGGATGTGAATAAAAACCAAATTCATTTACTTACGGGACCTAATATGGCTGGAAAATCAACCTATCTCAGGCAAATTGGACTTATTGTAATTATGGGGCAAATTGGAAGTTTTGTCCCTGCATCAAAAGCAAAAATTGGTATCGTAGATCATTTATTTACTAGAGTAGGAGCAAGTGATAATCTTGCAGGTGGTGAGAGTACATTTTTAGTTGAAATGCATGAGGCTGCTAATATTTTGAATAATGCAACAAATAGCAGCTTGGTTTTATTGGATGAAATTGGACGTGGTACATCTACATACGATGGTTTATCTATTGCCTGGGCAATAACAGAACATCTTCATAATGAAGACAATATTAATGCCCGTACGGTTTTCGCAACTCATTATCATGAGTTAACTGATTTAGAAAATTCATTAGAGCGTTTAGAGAATCATCATGTAGAAGTAAAAGAATTTGGTGATTCTATTATATTCCTTAGGTCCATTGCTAAAGGACCAGGTGATAAAAGTTATGGAATCTATGTGGGTAAAATGGCAGGGCTACCTGATTCAGTAATTTCTAGAGCATCTGAGATATTAGATTACCATTTACAAAGAACAATAAAAGATTCTAATTTATTAATTGCCAAAGAAAAAGATTCACAAAAAAAAATGCAACAAGGAGAAGATGTATTTCGAAATCGGCTAAATGAGATTGATATTAATGCTTTAACTCCTCTCCAAGCACTTAAGAAACTGGATAAACTTAAAAAAGATTTTGATGTATAAAATTATAATCATTTCTTCCCTCATATCAACACTACATGGTGAAGGAATTTGGGTTAAATATGGTTGGGAAATATTTGATTATGTAATTGATGCAAGATCAACAGCACTTGGTTCTGCAACAATTGCGTACAATACAAATTCAGCAACATCATCTATAATTAATCCAGTTCACTCAAGAGTGACTAGCAGGCATATATCAATTACCCATCATTCACGTTTTGCAGGAATTGTCAATAGTGACTTAATTGGTTTACAGGTGAAAAAAGATAATAGAATAGTCAATATAAATATGATTTATGAAGGGATTAGTAACATTCCTGACACTCGTTCAATGCTTTTGGATTGGGGAAATGATGGCCAATTTGGTACAAATGATTATGGTGAGGGTAATGGTATAATTGATGAAGGGGAACGTCTTAATAGTGATCAACTTAAATATTTCAATCAACATAGATTAGGGTTTCATGCTTCATTCTCAAATCAAATAATGGGAATGCCATATGGGTTGGCAATTAAACTTTTATCATATTCATTAGATAGTCATTTTGCAATTGGTATTGGAATGGATTTTGGATTTATTAAGATATTTCGTTATTCCAATATTGGGTTTGTAATAAGAAACCTACCAGCATCAGGTCTCATATGGGATAATGGTAGAGTCGAAGGAACAGTGCCAAGTTTTTCGATAGGATTTTTTAGAAACCTTAATTTTTTGGAAAGTAAAACTATAAAATTAAATGCTCTAATTTGTTTGGATGGTAATTTATATAATCGTTATATGGATTCTCCCATTTCATATAAAGATAATTCAATTGATATTTCCATGGGAATTGAAACTATTTTTAAAGAAAAACTGATGCTACGCTTAGGTAGGAATTCTTTAAGTCATATTACTGGAGGGTTAGGGATGAACTGGGACAATTTTTTGATTGATTATGCATTTTCTTCATCTAATGCAGATGGTACATTGGGTAACAATCATCTAATATCAATTGGCATCTCAATAGATTGGATTGCATCAAGATTCAATGATAAATATAATTATTTATTTTAAAGTTTAACATTGCTGGATAATATTTACTTTAATATCTAATTTACCAAGCTATAAACTAAAAATTATATATGATTAAAAGTATGACAGGTTTTGGTCGAGGTGTAGCTGGCCGAGGTAAAAATAGAATTGATGTGGAGATAAGGACTGTTAATTCACGTTTTTTAGAAATTAAAATTAGGGGACTCAACCTTGAACCGATTATTGAGAATGAGATAAGAGGACAATTAGAAAAATTGATCATAAGAGGTAATGTTCAAGTACGGATTGAATCAAATGCAATTTCAGATAATCAAAAATTGAGTTTTAATCAAGATCGTTTTGAATTGATTCAAGCTGTATTAAAGAATATACATGTTAAATATGGGCAACGAATAAATTTGAGTGAAATAATTTCAGCTCATGATTTATTGATAATCGATGATTCAAATTCATTAAATAAAAAATCAATTATTTCAGCAATTTTGAATGCAATAAATCAATTAAATGAAATGCGTTTGAAGGAAGGTGCTAAAATCCAGATTGATATTATTGATAGAATCAGAAAGCTAAATAATTTTATTATGAAGATTAATGAAATTGCAAAAAAATATAAACATGAGAAGCAAAATAAACTGCAATTGAACGTTTCGGAACTGTTGGAAGGTGCAAAACTTGACGAAAGTAGATTGATTCAAGAAGTAGCATATTTATCTGAACGTGTTGATGTAACAGAGGAGATTGTTCGTTGTAAGAGCCATATTGAACAACTAGGTTATTATTTAAATCTTGATGACCCTATAGGTAAAAGAATTAATTTTTTAATTCAGGAAATTTTAAGAGAGGTTAATACAATAGGCTCAAAAAGTGCACAAATAGAAATTACAAATATTGTAGTTGAGATGAAGGATGAATTGGAAAAAATACGTGAACAAGGCCAAAATATTCTTTGATGAAATATTTGATTATAATTTCAGCACCTTCTGGAACTGGGAAGACTACTCTGTGTAAAGCGTTACGAAAAGTTATTCCTGAAATTAATTGGTCCGTATCTTATACTACTCGTGAGATGAGGCTTACTGAAATTGATGGAAAAGATTATCATTTTATTTCAAATAAAAAATTTAAGAGTTTTATCAAAAGTAATTATTTTGCAGAATGGGAAAATGTTCATGGAAAATTATATGGTACAAGAAGAGATTTTTTGGAAGATGCTATTTTAAATGAAAATTATCTTTTATTAGAAATGGATGTCAAAGGTGCAATGAATATCAAGAAGTTATATTCCCAAAATACATTTTCTATTTTCATTGTACCTCCTAGCATCAATCATCTTCGGGAAAGATTAATAAATCGTGGAACAGAATCATTAGAAAAGATAGATGTTCGATTAAAAAGATTCAAAGAAGAAATGGGATATTCTAATAAATTTGATCATATTATGGTAAATGAAAACCTTGATTTGGCAAAAATAGAACTCATTAAAATTATTAACACAATTAAGAAAGGAGTAAGTAATGGGACTTAAAACAATACCTTTTCGTGATATCGAAGAGCAATCAGGTAATATGTATGAAGCTGTAGTTGCAATGTCAGGACAAGCGAAATCTGAATTACAAGAGCGTTTATTAAAGAAGGCAATACAAGAACATCATGAAGATGATCCTGATGTTTTTGATGAGGTGGAAGAGCTCACACCAGAAACATATGAAGAGCAAGAGAAAGTAACGACTACCGCTATAGAAAAGTTTCTTAATGGTGATGTGAATTGGAGGAAGCATTCTATAGAATAATGGATAAACTGAGAATAGAAGTTTACCGTTACTTAAAACAATATCAAAAATTGTTTGGAAATGAATTAACCCTAAAACCTGAGAATAATCCAAAGTTTTTATTAACACAAAAGAAAAAAAAATACTATCAATCAAATGATCTCGATAATTTTGAAAATTCAATTAATTTATGTCTCAAATGTAATTTAGGAAAAAGTCGTACGAATTTTGTTTTTGGTGTAGGTGATTTTAAAGCTGATTTGTTTTTAGTGGGTGAGGCTCCTGGAGAAAAGGAGGATATAAAAGGATTACCTTTTGTGGGTAGATCTGGGAAACTATTAGACAAAATTTTAGCTGCAATTAAAAAAAAACGAGGTCAAGGTGTCTATATTACAAATATCCTAAAATGTAGACCACCCAACAATAGAGATCCATTACCATCTGAGATACTTAAATGCGAACCCTACTTGATTGAGCAAATTAACATAGTCAAGCCTAGGCTTATAGTAGCGCTAGGAAGAGTTGCTGGTAAAGCTTTATTAAAATTAGATACAACTCTTAAAGAAATGAGAAATAATATTCATGATTATCACGGTATTCCTTTAAAGGTTACCTATCATCCCTCAGCACTTTTAAGGAATCCACAATTAAAAAAACTTGCATGGGATGATTTCCAATGGATTAGAAATTATCTGAATAAATAAAAATGAACGAAAAAAATACCAATTTAAATGTTTTACCTCATTCTGATGACGCTGAGATTGCTGTTCTGGGATCGATGCTATCATCGAAAGAAGCAGTTAGTAAATCTATACAATGGCTCAAACCTGAATATTTTTATAAAGATGCGCATTCAACAATATTTTCTACTATGTCAGATTTATTTGAAAAAGGTGAACCAATTGATACTGTTAGTGTCATAGAGTTATTAAAGCAAAATAAGAATCTAGAATTAGTTGGTGGTACTTATTTCATCACAGGTTTAGTTGATTCTGTACCAACAGCTGCACATGTTGAACAGTATTCAAAAATAGTCATGGAAAAAGCATTGTTAAGAAATCTAATCAATTTATCGCACAACATTGCCAAAGAAGCATTTGATGACAGTCACGAGGTCGCTGATATTTTAGATAATGTTGAACAATCAATATTTAGTATTACACAAAATCGATTAAAGGGGGGGTTTAAGCAACTTAACCCAATAATATTAGAAGCCATGGAAAGATTGGAAAAGTCAAGAAATCTAGGCGGTTCAGTTATAGGCGTCCCTTCAGGATTAATTGATTTAGATGAAATTACATCAGGTTTTCAAGATGGTAATTTAATTATTATAGCAGGGCGCCCAGGGATGGGAAAAACATCTTTAGCTCTTTCTATTATTAGGAATGCTGCTGTTGATAGCAATATAGGAGTTGGTATGTTTAGTTTAGAAATGTCAAATCCTGAATTAGCTATGAGGTTATTATGTGCTGAGGCTAGAGTAGATAGCCATTTTGTTAGGACAGGCAAGTTACCACCTAAACTATGGAGAAATCTTGGTATTTCTGCTGGTGAACTTGAAAAAGCACCTATTTATCTTGATGATACACCAGCATTAACAGTTCTTGAATTGCGTGCAAAAGCTAGAAGGTTAAAAGCAGAATATCCTATCGGTTTAATTGTAGTGGACTACTTGCAATTAATGCAAGGACCTCAAAGGATAGAAAGTCGCCAACAAGAGATATCTGTGATTTCAAGATCTCTTAAAGCACTGGCAAAAGAGTTGGAAATCCCTGTTGTAGCATTATCCCAACTTTCCAGAGCAGTAGAACAACGTTCTGACAAAAGACCTCAATTATCTGATTTAAGGGAGAGTGGTGCTATAGAACAAGATGCGGATGTTGTGATCTTTTTATACAGATCTTATCTTTATACAAGGGATGAAGAAGATGATGGAAAAGCTGAAATCATAGTTTCCAAACAAAGAAATGGACCTACAGGGAAAATTGAAGCATCATTTATAAATAAATATGCACGTTTTGAAAATCTTTCAAAACTAGATGATCCATTCTAATGGATAACCCAATTGCAAGACTTGTACCTCAATTATTCGGAGAATACCCTAAGCAATTTAAAGATTTATTTGGAAAGCTTGTGATAAGTAATGATCACGATCTTGAAAATATTAAAGCATTACTTTGGCAAGCATATGAATATGGAAGGGAGCATCATGATGGACAAAAACGTTTATCAGGAGAACCATATTTCAATCATTGTATAGCAGTAGCTACAACATTAGCAAGTTGGAAAATGGATCCAATTACAATTATTGCAGGTCTTCTCCATGATACTGTGGAAGACACTGATGCTACACTTGATGAACTAAGTTCAATATTTGGGAGAGATTTAAGTTCCCTTGTTAATGGTCTTACTAAAGTAAAAGATATCCATTACTCTTCCCGTAAAGCAAAGCAGGTAGGAAATTTTATGAAAATGCTTCTTTCTGTGGCTCAAGACTTAAGAGTGATAATAATTAAGTTTGCAGATCGCCTTCATAATATGGAAACAATAAATTATATGCCTCAGATGAAAAGACACCGGATTGCTATAGAAACACGTGATATCTATGTGCCCCTTGCCCATCGCTTAGGTATGTCCACAGTGAAGTCGCAACTTGAAGACCTTGTTTTTAGTGTTTTAAATCCTTCTGGTTATAAAAAAATATCATCGCAAATCAAAGCTACCAAAAAACAGCGGGAAAAATATATTAATCAAGTTATAAAGCCAGTAAAGACGGAGATTAATAATTACAGAATTATCCCAAGTGTTTATGGAAGAGCGAAATCATATTCCTCTATTTATAGAAAAATGATAAGTCGTGATAAGTCTTTTAATGAAATATATGATTTATATGCTATTCGTATTATCGTAGATAAAATTGAAGAATGTTACTTAGTGCTTGGTATAGTACATAGTATTTATTTACCAGTGCAAGAACGTTTTAAAGATTTTATTGCGACGCCTAAATCCAATGGATATCAATCTATCCACACAACAGTCTTTGGGCCTTCAGGTCAAATGATTGAGATCCAGATTCGTACAAAAAAAATGAATGAAACTGCTGAGATTGGAGTTGCTGCACATTGGGTTTATAAAGATGGTAAATCATCGGATATTGATAAAAATGTAAAGTGGCTTCGAGATTTATTAGAAATTTTAAAAAATGAATCTTCAGATCCAAAAGAGTTTATGGATCTTCTTAAAATTGATTTGTATAATGAAGAAATTTTTGTTTTCACACCACTAGGTGATTTAATTCAACTACCTATTGGATCAACACCTGTTGATTTTGCATTTCAAGTTCACACTCAAATAGGGATGCGTTGTATGGGCGCGAAAATTAATCATGTAATTGTTCCACTGAATACAAAATTGAAAAACGGAGATGTTATTGAAATTATAACAAGTAAAAAACAAGTACCTAGCTATGGATGGCAAAAATTTATTGTCACGCCAAAAGCTCGAAATCAAGTTAATAGATTTCTGAAAAAAGAGCACGATAGAGAGAGTATTAAATTAGGATCAGAGCTTTTAGAAAAGACACTTCGAAGAATGAAATTAAAAAATGCAGTTGAAGAATTCCAAAATAGTTTTACAAAATTCGGATATAATGATAAAGAATCATTATTAAAAGCGATTGGGACAGGATTGATTACTGTAAGAGATATGTTTTTAAAACTTAGATCGAAAGATGATTTTCCTTTAAATATGGAATCTGAAAAGAAAAATAGATTTTTTAATATTCGCAGACCATTACAGGATGGTATTGTATTAGATGGTATCGATAATATTTTAGTTAACCTTGGTAAATGTTGTAATCCAATACCCGGTGATGATTTAATTGGATTTGTTACTAGAGGAAGAGGTGTCACAGTACATCAAAGTTCATGCAAAAGTTTACCATTGCTTAGTCATGAGTCAGATCGATTGGTGCCAATAGATTGGAATATAAAATCATCTGATTATTTTGATGTTGGTTTAAAGGTGTTAGGGCAAGATTGCAAAGGTTGGTTAAAAGATATTTCTGAATGTATATCTAAAGAGAATATTAATATTTCAAGTGTGGATATAGATGTGAAAGATGCCGTCGCAGAAGCACATTTCATTGTACAAGTACATAATTATCGGAAATTAAAACGTTTAATGAGAAAAATGACAAATTTAAAAAATATTGAATTTGTAGAAAGGACACGTCGTTAATGAAAATAAAAACATATACTAAAAAAAATATAGCAAATGAACTATCAAAACGTACAGGAAAAAGTATCAGATCATCTCTATCAATTACTGATGAATTATTTAAGATACTAAAGGATTTTTTAATTGAAGATATCCCTTATACTAGAATAGAAATAAGAAACTTTGGAGTTTTTGAAGCTAAACCAACAAAAGCAAAACCAAGGGCAAGAAATCCAATGACAAATGAAGAGATTTATGTCCCTGCTCATAAAAAAACACGGTTTAAACCAGGTAAATTAATTAAAGAACATCTACGTAAACCCATTTAATTGATGGGCCGAATTATTGGGATTGACTATGGTGATAGTAGAATTGGTTTAGCCTTGTCTGACTTAAATAAAATAATTGCATCACCATTTCAAACAATTCCTAATCAAGGCACTAGTGATTTAAAAGTTTTTTTAAAAAAGATTGTTAACCAAAAAGAAGTTGAATATTTTGTATTAGGCTTACCAATCGGTTTAAAAGGTCAAGATACCAATCAAACAAGAAAAGTTAGATTATTTGGCGAATTTCTTAAAAGTTTGGGGTTGCCTGTATTTTATCAAGATGAGAGATTATCGTCAATTAGTGCCAAAAATTCATTAATTAAGCAAAATATAAAGACCGGGAAAAATAAACATATGATAGATGAAAGAGCTGCTGCAATTATTTTGCAGCAATTCTTAGATATCAATAGATTAAAATGAGTTTTATAATGAGAACCCAGCCTTGGGTATTGGCATTTCTATCAGGTATTATTATTGGCCTATCTTATTTACCTTTTCATCTAGGGTTTTTTGCCTACTTTGGGTTTATACCACTATTCCACATATGGTTAAATCATGATTATAAAACTAATATACAATCGGGATATATTTTTGGTTTAGTATATAACACTATTTCTAATTATTGGATGGCAACTAATTCTGGTGCTGAATTTTCAGTAGTAATCTTTTCTTTAATCAGCGCTGTATTTTATCTATCTATTTATTGGGGGATAGCGGGTGCAATTGTTGGTTTATTAAGAAAAAAGAGTAATGTTTTTATTTGTCTTCCATTTTTAATTGTATCTTTAGAATGGATACGCAGTTTTGGACCACTAGGGTTTCCTTGGGGTAATCTTGCTCTTACTCAAACAAACTATTTACCAATCTTACAATACAACGATTATGCTGGACCATATATAGTCTCATTTTTTATTATATTGATGAATAATTTTATTTATAAAGTAATTTTTAATATAAATATAACATTAATGTACCAAATTACTTTTTTCTTTGTATTAGTATTTTTTTTTATTGGTGGTTGGTTAAGGATTTTTTATCATAAACCATCTTTGAAAACAATAGATGTCTCAGTTATTCAACCTAATATTGACCCTAATAAAAAATGGGATTATGCTAATAGAGAGAATACTATCATATTTATGGACTCTCTGCATACTGAAGCAATAAATCAAGATCCTGATATAATTTTATTCCCGGAAACGGCTCTGCCTACCTATCTTAGGTTGAATAATCGTTTGAAGAAGAGCTTACAGAATAAAGTAAATGAATCTGGAATCCCAATTTTAATTGGTACTGTCGATAGGGTAATTAATTCTAGTGGGAAGAAGATCTATCATAATAGTGCGATGTATTTACATCCTTTCAAAGAATACGAGATGTATGAAAAAATACATCTCGTACCATTTGCAGAATATGATTTGATGCCAAATATTTCAATTCCTTTAGGTAAACTAAACCTTAATATTGATCGAGGAATTTTCAAAGGGGGTAAAGATTATAAAGTTTTCAGATATAAAACTGTAAACTTTTCAGATCTGATTTGTTATGAATCAAGTTTTCCACGATATGCGCGTGAATTTGTAAAAAATGGAGCGAAAATATTAATGATTCAGGCAAATGATGGGTGGCTTGGAGAATCAGCAGGTCCTTACCAACATTTCGAAAATGCTCGTCTTAGAGCAATTGAAAATCGTATTCCAATAGTTAGGTCAGCTAATACAGGTATCTCAGGTGTAATTTCACCAACTGGACAAATCCAAAGAAAGATTCCTCTTGGTAAAGAAACTGTTTTTATGGAAACAATTTCAATAAACAGCTCTCTCAGT
Organism: uncultured bacterium; assembly: GCA_964511215.1. Taxonomy (GTDB): domain Bacteria; phylum Fidelibacterota; class Marinisomatia; order Marinisomatales; family UBA1611; genus CAZEER01. The sequence continues at coordinate 18,362 of CAZEER010000012.1, forward strand.
TTTTATAGCAAATATGGTGATGTTTTCGCAGCGATTTCTTTTGTAATATTCCTATTTATAGGTCCAGTGAATTGCACAAAAAATGATTAATAAAATATTATTGATATTTTTTTTATTTGGCACATTGCATAGCCAAACCATTCATCCTTTTATAAAATCGGGCATTCTCCCAGGTTGGGGAGAGATATCGGTAAATAAAAAAAATCGTGCGCGTACTTTCACCTTTATAGAAATATCTCTTTGGACTTCTTTCATTGGTGCGCGTGCTTTCTCTTTTCATCAAGCTCGTCAATATGAAGCATTTGCAGTCGAGCATGCAGGCGTGGTGGTCGAAAGTAAAAATCATAATTATTGGGTAGACATTGGTAACTACCTTGATATTGAAGATCATAATTCAGAACATTTAAGATGGCGTCTGATGGATGAAATATATGATGAAGCAGATAAATGGGAATGGGATTCTAGACCTAATATGAAAAAATTTGAAACAATGCGGATTAAAAGTGATTTGTTATTAAAAATGAGCGAGTATATTTTAGGTGCAATTACACTTAATCATGTAATATCTGCAATTGATGCACTCTACCTTACTCGTTTGATGGAAAACAATAAAATTTCTTTTTATCCCATGTTAGAGAAAGATAATAATGGTGTACAGATAGTCATACATTTTTGAAGCTTAATTATTATTAATTAGATTATTTATTGGTCAATATTGAATTATTTTATGCATGATATTTAATAGCTGGAGAAAAATAATTGTTAAGATATAAATTTATAATTCAATATGATGGGTCATATTTTTCAGGTTGGCAGTTTCAAAAAAATAAAATGACAGTACAGGGATTACTCGAAGAAGCATTAAAAAAAATTTCCAAAACAAAAGAGCGTGTTCCCGTATATGGTGCTGGTAGGACTGATGCAGGTGTACATGCTTGGGGGCAGGTCGCTCATGCAGATATTAATCTAAATTTAAATGATAATGATATGCAAAATGCATTAAATGGTAATTTGCCTGATTATTGCAGAATTTCTAAAGTTGAGAAGGTCTCCAAAAATTTTCATTCTCGATATAATGCAAAAAGTAGATTTTATAGATACCAGTGCTATACTGGTAATTCTATCTTATTTAGAAATCAATCGTGGATGTTATCTGGTTTAGATGTGGATTACTTAAATAGTTTATCTAAACACCTAATAGGTGAAAAGAACTTTTTATCTTTTTCAAAGTTTAATAATAAAATTAAAAATACAAATTGTATTATCTTTGACTGTAAATGGTCTAGATCTGGTTCAATGATTACATTTAAAATAAAAGCAAATAGATATTTACATCATATGATAAGGTATTTAGTCGGGACAATCATAGCAATAGAACAAAAGAAATATTCAGAAAATGAATTCCAATTATTACTAGAAAGACCAAAAAAAAATGTAAAAATTTTTAAAGCTCCTGCTCAGGGTTTAATTTTAGAAAAAATAAATTATGTTTAAAAAATCTCTCATTATTTTAGTTACCATAATAATTTTTATTAGATCAGATGGTATTACAAAATCACGAGAGACTGCAATTACGCGTGCCATAGAGAAAGTTGGCTCTGCTGTAGCAAGTATCAATGTCGAGCAGCATATATCATCTGTTTCATTTGATCCATTTTTTGGCTTTATGTTTCCAAGAGATATTTATCCAATGAAGAGTTCTGGAAGTGGAGTTGTTATTAGTCCTGATGGATTTGTTATGACTAATCATCATGTAATTCAAAATGCAGATAAAATTACAGTCACTTTGTCAGGAGGAGATGAATACGAAGCAGAAATTATAGGGTCAGATGAGACATCGGATCTTGCATTATTAAAACTGTCTGGTTCAAATTTCCCATTTGTTGAACTTGGTGACTCAGATAATCTTTTAATAGGAGAGTGGGTTATAGCACTGGGAAATCCATTCGAATTGTTTTCAGTAAGTAATAAACCTTCTGCAAGTGTAGGTATAGTTAGTGCAATTGATATGGATTTTGGTATGCAACAATCAGGAAAGGTATTTCAAGATATGATCCAGACAGATGCTGCAATTAATCCTGGTAATTCGGGTGGTCCACTTGTTAATGCTCTAGGTGAAATAATTGGTATTAATACGTTTATTTTCACTGATTATGATCATTTTCGAGGGTCAGTTGGAATTGGTTTTGCAATTCCAATAAATTCAGCAAAAAAAATAGCGGAAGAGCTTAGAGTAAAAGGAGAAATTGACCGCGGATATTCAACTGGACTTGTAGTGCAATCTGTTACTCGGAGTATATCAAGATATATGGATATTCCTTTTCTAAAAGGTGTTATTATTATTGAAGTAGGAAAAGGTAGCCCCGCAGATAAATCAGGTCTTGAACCTGGAGATATAATTTTGACAGTAAATAATGAATCAGTTAATAAGCCGAGTGATATAAGAACAGTGATTTTAGAAAATGACTTAAGATCTGGTGATAAAATTTCTCTAGAGATATTCAGAAATAAACAATATAAAAATATTAAGATGAAATTAGGAAAATATAAACTTAAGTAAATCCAATGAAACTAGCACACGAAGGAAATAGAATTATTTTTACTTTATTATACATCATTGCTATTTTAATCTTTTTGGTTATAATTAATAAAATGCCTACTGTTATTCCAATAATTTTTAGTTTAGTGCTATTATTTTGTATTAACTTTTTTAGAGATCCAAAGCGATCTGTACCAATTGGGGAAAATCATATTATTTCTCCAGCTGATGGAAAGATAATTTCCATTGAAACTATTCATAATCATGATTTAGGAGAAGTTCATTTAATATCTATATTTCTTAATATCTTTAATGTTCATGTAAATAGAATGCCTTATACTGGTAAATTTTCGCAAATAAATTATAAAAAAGGTAGATTTTTGATGGCTTTCGATCATAAGGCATCAGATTTAAATGAACGTAATGAAATCATTATTGAAAGTAATTTGGGAAAAATAAAGATCGTACAAATAGCGGGATTAATTGCGCGAAGGATAATTTGTTATGCAAAAAAAGATAAAACGATGGAGATTGGTGGTCGATTAGGATTTATGTTGTTTGGATCAAGAGTAGATTTAGTATTACCTATTAATGTGCATTTAAAAGTAAGATTAGGGCAGAAAGTAATGGGAAACAAAACAATTATTGCTACATTTGACTAAATATTAATGTTGTGAAATGAAAAGGAAACCAAAATATTTTATTCCAAATATCCTTACGTTAACCAATATGTTTCTGGGGTTTTTGTCTATAGGGTTGATTTTTAATGGGAACCCCTTAAAAGCAGGGACTTTTGTAATGATTGCTGGTCTACTTGATGTTTTTGATGGGAAACTAGCAAGAATGTTAGGTATAACATCACGTTTTGGCATGGAATTTGATTCAATGGCTGATACTGTGTCCTTCTGCATGGTGCCTTCATTATTAATTTATTCCCTTTATGTTGATGGCTTAAATCCGTTATTAGGAGCAATGATATCCTTTATGCCATTGATGTTTGGTGTTATTCGTTTGGCAAAATACAATATTGATCAGGAATTTGGAAAAAATAAGTCATATACATTGGGTCTTACTACCCCCATATCAGCAATTACTATATTTTCATATATGTATTTTAATCACCATATTTATGATAATTATGGAGACCCTAGAACAGCATTAGTTCTTGTAGTTGTGATTAGCTTTTTAATGATAAGCCCAATTCATTTCATTAAGTTTCCACTATTGTCATTTAATTCTGGCAGAACAAATTCAATAACATTAGTTATCTTTATAATGTCAGTAATTGGTATTATTTGGTTTTGGGGACTTGTTTTATTTCCCCTTACAATTATGTTTATAGGTTGGAACATAATACATTGGTTAGTGCATCATCAAAAAAATAATTATAAATCTGAAATTGATGTATAAATAATGAAAAATCGAGATATCTCTCTTATTGTTATTGGTCTTTTCTCAGGTGCTATTATTGGTGGAGTAATGGGAAACCTAATGGTATGGATTCTCCCAGAAGGAGTCGTGAAAGACTTCTTTTTAACCAGTATTACTTTTGATATAGGCGGTGTTGTTGGGAATGAGGTCGGTGTTATAGTCATTGATTTTAAAATTATAACATTAAAATTTGGTTTATCACTTGCATTAAATTTTACAAGTGTTATAGGGTTAGCAACTGCTTATTACATCCTGAGATATTTTAGATAAAATTTTGGAAGCTTAATTGAATAATCTTAACGTAAACTATGCTATGTTTAATCTAGGCACTGGCGAGCTTCTTGTAATATTTTTGGTGATTTTATTACTTTTTGGAGCAAAAAAACTTCCAGAGTTAGCCCGAGGACTTGGAAAAGGTATCAATGAGTTTAAAGATGCTGTTGAAACGAGTAAGAAAGAGATTATGGATGCGGATAAATCTACGAATAAGAGTGATGAATCCGATAAAGGGGAATTATAATACTCGACTTTTTGATTTAGTGTATTATTATACTTTTTTAAAAAGAAACAATTTTCCAGTTTCTTGGTTAAATATATCAACTTAACACTAGAGTAATAGTATATAACAATTACCAATGGAATTTCAGCATCCATTATATCTTCTTTTGCTATCAGTATTTCCTCTGTTAATTATTTGGTATAATCGATATGGGAATAAGTATGAAGGAGTATTTCGTATATCATCAATTGAATATATTTCAAAAGAAATAATACAATCTGGTAAAAGAAAAAATCAATTTATAAAATTTTTTAATTTAGTTGTTATGTTTCTAATTATCATTGGGCTCTCTCGTCCTAGATTAGTTGATAATCTAAAGAAAACCAATGTAGATGTTATTGACATAATTTTGGTTCTAGATATTAGCTCAAGTATGCTTGCGGATGATTTTAAACCAAACCGATTGGAAGTAGTAAAAAATACTGCTATTGATTTTGTCAATATAAGACAAGAAGATCGTATTGGAATTTTAGTTTTTGCCGGAGAATCATTCATTCAATGTCCTTTGACAATTGACAAAAAGGTACTCAATTCACTGATTAAAGAAATTACTATTGCTTCGAAGGAATATGATGGCACTGCAATTGGGATGGCAATAGCAAATGGGACTAATCGTCTTAGAGATAGTAATGTTAAAAGTAAGGTGATGATTCTTTTGTCTGATGGTAGTAATAATGCAGGTGAAATTGACCCAAGGACTGCAGCCGAACTTGCCAGTCAGTTCAATGTAAAAATATATACAATTGGTGCTGGCACTAATCAATCTTATACTAGAATTCCAGGTCGCGGTTTAATCCGTAATGAAATTGATGAAGAAACTTTAAAATATATTGCAAATGTTACCGGAGGTCAATTTTTTAGGGCTACTAATGTTGAAGCACTTGAGTCGATATATGATAAGATTGATTTATTAGAACGTTCCCAGATTGACATAAAGGAATATACTCAATATAAGGAACTTTATGGGTGGTTTTTGATTCCTGCTTTATTTTTATCATTAATTGTAGAAACCATTAGACGTTTAGTTTTCAGGAGTAATATTTGATGTCATTTCGGTTTCCAGAGGTATTGTTATTATTGATAATACAAATTGTAATTTGGTTGTTGTGGTATATGAAAAGTAAAAACCAAGGTAATATTTTCCCTAATGCATCTGAACAAGTAATTCTTTCAATTAATAGAAATATGAATTTGAATCTCATTAAATGGAAAAATAGATTATTTTTAATTGGTGTTGTTATATTAACCATTTCTGCATCTGGTCCCCAAATTGGCACTAGAGTGAGGCCTATTGAAAGAAAAGGTGTAGATCTTGTGATAGCTTTAGATACCTCTATAAGTATGGATGCTAAGGATGTTGTTCCCTCAAGATTAGAAAAAGCGAAATTTGAGATTAGTAGATTAATTAATAGTCTTAAAGGAGATCGAGTTGCAATAATAGTATTTGCTGGGTCAAGTCACTTATACCTTCCATTGACTACTGATTATGAGGCAGCGTTGCTATTTTTAAGAGAGATTGATACAGCTATGATTAAAACTCAAGGTACATCACTTAGCTCAGCGATGAATACTGCTCTTAATGCTTTTTCAGATGCATCTGATAAGTTTAAAGTGATGCTTATTATTTCAGATGGTGAAGACCATGAAGGAAAAGCAATAGATTTAGCTAAAAAAGTTGCTGATTTGGGGATGATGGTAAATACTGTAGGGGTAGGTTCAAAAGATGGCAGTTTGATACCTGTAAACAATGCAGGTAAAAACAAATCTAGTTATAAGCGTGATAATGATGGCATATTAATTACTTCGACACTTAATGAAGTTGTTTTAAAAGAAATTGCATTAGCGGGACAGGGAAGTTACTTTTGGTTCGGAAATAGCCAAGATACATATTTTGAAATTGCTGAAGCGATTCAAAATATGGAGAAAAAAATAATTACAACTCATGAATATTTTGAGTTTGAAGATCGTTACCAGTTATTTGCATTATTAGCTTTAATTTTATTTATGATTGCTTTTGTCATCCCAACTCGCAAGAACATTAAATAATGACTTATTCTTTAATTAGTCTACTTATTTTTAATTTACTTTTTGCACAAGATAAAGGTTTAGAAGCATTTAATGATGGGAGATTTAATGATGCAAAATATTATTATGAAAATATTCTAAAAAGTAGAAGTGATGATTCATCTGCAAAATTTGGATTAGGTGTAACAGCTTATGAACAAAAACAAATGGATGATGCATTAAAAATCCTAAATGATATGAAAAACTCAAGCGATTTAATATTATCGTCTAAAGCATATTTTAATATTGGTAATATTTTAAATGAGCAACAAAAATATGAAGAGAGTATAGGCTTTTATAAAAAGGCAATTGAACTAGATCCTAATGATAAAGATGCAAAAATTAACTTTGAACTTTTAAAGAAGCTTATACAAAAACAGAATCAAGATGAGCAGAATCAAGATGAGCAGAATCAAGATGAGCAGAATCAAG
>CAZEER010000012.1:25486-39838 GCA_964511215.1 uncultured bacterium
AAGATGAGCAGAATCAAGATGAGCAGAATCAAGATGAGCAGAATCAAGATGAGCACAATCAAGATGAGCAGAATCAAGATCATCAGAAAGATCAAAAGTCAAATAAATCAATAGACAATGATGGGAAAAAAACTGATAATCTGATTCAAGCAGAAGCAATATTAGATGCTTTACGAGATCAAGAACAAATAAATCAAAAACGAAAAATAAATAAATTAAAAACACGTAGATTAGAAAAAGATTGGTGAAGTTTTATATAAAATATTTTATGGTAATATCTATGATCTTTTCACAGTCAGTACAGATATCTGTTGATAAGAATAGATTGGAAGAAGGAGATCTATTAACCTTAAGTATAGAAGTTAAGGGGAGTGAGGATTTTGCCAAGGTGGATTTAAATCCACTTAATAATGATTTTGATATACTAAGTGGTCCCTCACAACAGACGAATATTCAATGGATCAATGGTAGTATGACTAGTGCCAAAACATTAACTTGGACTTTATCACCAAAGCGTGGTGGTAATCTTGTTATACCAGCTTTAAATGGAACCGTAGGGAGTAAAAAATTTCAAGGTAAAATTATCCCTATCCAGGTAGCTGGGAATAGTAATACAGTTGATGAGTCTATCTTTATAATTGCAGAATTAGATAATGATGAAGTGTATTTAGGTGAGCAAATTACTTTAACATATAAATTATTTAAACAAAACAACCTAAATATTGCAGGTATTGATCAATTCCAAATGCCGGATTTTAAAGGATTTTGGGTAGAAGAGTTACACACTCCCCAGCGTTTGCAATATCAAACCCAGCAAATAACGTTAAATGGGTTGAAATATCAAGTAGCTAATCTTGGTCAGAGAGCCTTATTCCCTATACCATCGGATAATCATAAAATTCCATCAGTAACAGTTAAAACTCAGCTTGAGATAAAGAGAAAGAAAAAACGAAGAGATCCATTTTTTGATCCATTTTTTGACAATTTTTTTTCTGAGACACAAACCAAAATTCTAAGATCAAAAGAAAAAAATATAGTAATTAAAACTTTCCCTGAACCTCGCCCATTTGATTTTAATGGAGCTGTTGGAGAATTTAATATATCTGCAAATACTGATCGTGATGAAGCAAAAGTAAATGATGGTCTCACGTTAAGTATCTTATTAAAAGGGAGTGGCAATCTTGGTCTTTTCTCATTACCAGAAATTAAGTTTCCAGAAGGTATAGAAGCCTTTCCACCAACTGAGAATTTTAAAAAAGATGTATTTCGAAATGAGTTAACGGGTTCACATGTTTGGGAATATATTCTAATACCGAGACAAGCAGGTAAAATTACCATTCCTCGCATGCAAATGTCCTACTTTAATCCACAATCCTCTTCATGGGTACGTATCAAAACAGAACCATTGGTTTTAAATATATTACCAGATAATAAAGAAAAATCATTTAATTCGGGACTGACAAAACGCGAAATAAAATTAATAGGACAAGATATTAGGTTTATAAAAACAACACTTAAAAAAAAGTGGAATCCAGAAAATTACCGGATTAAAATTTCCCTTGTGATATATTTTTCATCCGTCTTTATTTTTATGCTCCCAATATTTTTATCAAAGTTTTCTCGATATAGAATACTAACTAAAGAAGATCGAAAAATTCGAGGTGCCTATAAAACGAGTATTAGATTATTGAATAAAACAAATAATAAACCGTTTGATATTTCAATCATTGCCTTATATTCTTTCCTAGAAAAAAAATTACTTTTAAAAACACATAATCTTGACCCTTTAAGCGTAGAAAAATTATTGGAAGGTAGAGTTAATCCACAATTAATAAACGATGTGATGAATATTATACAAATATGCGACGCTGGAAAATATTCTCCAGAGAGTAACTTAAAGGATAAAAAAATTATAGATGAAATGAAAAAAATATTATCTTCTTTAGAAAAAGAATTGAAATGAAAAAAATTATTTACATTTTATTTATGCCTTCAATGATATTTTGCGATATTTATCAAGACTTACTTGCTGAAGGTAATAAAGCAATGATTAATGAAAAATATGAGGAAGCAATTACAGTATATGAATCAATCTTAGAACTAGGGAATGAAAATAGTGATCTTTATTATAATTTGGGTAATGCCTATTATCGATTGCATTATATTGGACAGGCAATTTGGGCTTATATGAACGCATTAAGGTTAAGCCCAAGAGATAGAGATATATATCACAACCTATCAGTTGCCAAAGCTAAAAGGATTGATCGTATTGATATGCCAGAAAGTGTTTTTATTTTAAAATTATATAGATTTATAAAAGCATACTTCACAATAGGTGAATGGATCTTGCTGTCAAGTATTCTAGTACTAATTCAAGCAATTATAGGAATTAATTTTAGATTAGGTTTTCAAAAGAATACTATGTTAAAAATAATATTAACTGCTTTTGTAACAATCACGATTTCTACCCATTGTATTGTGTTTGATAAATATTTTCAAAAAAAACAACAAAATTCTGGGGTTGTAATTGCAAACGGTGTTGATGCATATTCAAGACCCTTCTATGGGAAAAACACTGTTTTATTTAAAATTAATGAAGGTAGTATTGTTGATATTTCTAATATTCAAAAAGACTGGTTGGAGATTATATTAATTGATGGTAAAAAAGGATGGGTAATATTAGAATCAATTCGAGCCTTAAAATGATAAAACTATCTATAATTACATTATTGAATATACTATATGGACAAGATTCACTTTTTTGGTTTGATATGAATACTGTTAAAGATCCAATACCCCAAAGCCCAAAGGTTCTAGATGAAATTTTTGGAATATCCCAACTGAATATTCTTGATTCTTTAGGCAATATGCGGAAAAAGTCTAGAACTGGTTATAGACTCCAGATCTATGAATCATCATCTGTTGATGAAGCAAACAGAAAATTAAAAAAGTATAAAAAGGTTTTACCCGATTCTATTTATCTAATTTTTGAGGCACCCTTATATAAGATTCGCTATGGTAATTTTATTGATAAGAATAATGCAGAGGATGTCAAAACGCAATTACAAAAGAAAGGATATAAAAATATTTGGATTGTTAGAAGTAGAATCCTATACGATAGTTTGAAAAAAGAAAAGATATTTTAAGAACATGGCAGGTCATAGTAAATGGGCAAATATTAGACATCGTAAAGGTGCGCAAGATAAAAAACGAGGTAAAATATTTACTAAAATAATAAAAGAGATTACTATTTCCTCTCGTCTTGGCGGTGGAGCAATAGACTCGAATCCAAGATTGAGAAAAGCAATATCTAATGCAAAATCTAATAATATGCCAGCAGATAAAATAGATAGGGCAATTAAGAAAGGTTCAGGTGAATTAGCAGGTGTAGTATATGATGAAATAACTTATGAAGGTTATGGTCCTTATGGAGTAGCTATAATGATGGATATTATAACAGATAATAAAAACAGATCTGTTGCTGAGATTAGAAACTTACTTTCAAAATATGGTGGTAACCTTGGGGAAACTGGAAGTGTCTCATGGATGTTTGATAAACAGGGACAGATTATAATTTCTGCAGAAGGATATAATGAAGATACTTTTTTGGAAAGTGTCATGGAAGTTGGAGCCATAGATTTCAAAAGAGATAATGATATTTTTATTCTGGAAACAACACCAGAAACTTTATTGGAAATTAGAAATAGTTTAGAAAGAGATGGATTTCATATTTTATCAGCAGAAATTGAGATGGTTGCAAAATCATTGCAGAAATTGGATCCTAATCAAACAGAAACTATTATAAAACTTTTTGATAAGTTAGAAGATAATGATGATGTTAATAAACTTTATTCGAATATTGATTTTGTATAAATTATACTATAACGAGATACCTAAGTGAAAGTGCTAAGTGTTGATCCAGGTTTAGGAATTACAGGATTTTCAATACTAGATACAGAAAAAAATCAAACTAATTTACTTGCATATGGTACAATTAAATCAAATTCGAAAGACTCTCTTTCAAAACGTTTAAATTATATTTTTGAAGAAATGAATAAGATTGTAAATCAGTTTTTGCCTGATGTCTTAGCAATTGAAGACGCATTTTATAGTAAAAATATAAAATCAGCCATGCTACTTGGGCAAGCTCGTGGATCAGTAATTCTGTCAGCCGCACAGGCAGATATTCCAGTATATGAATTTGCTCCTAGAAAGGTAAAAATGTCTGTTTGTGGAAATGGAGCCGCAACTAAAGAACAGGTTTCATTTATGGTAGGTAAAATTTTAAAATTAGAAGAACCACCTAAATATTTAGATATATCGGATGCAATTGCTGTAGGAATATGTTTTATTAATCAGAAAAAATTTTCATGATTGATCACTTAGTAGGTATAATTGAAGAGAAAACACCTTCATACACTGTTATATATTTAGGTGGGATAGGTTGCAAAATCCAGATGTCAATAAATTGTTTGGAATCACTACCTCTTGTTGGTGAGAAAGTAAAAATTCTAACTTATCTTCATGTTAAAGAAGACATATTGGACCTTTATGGATTTGTCAATACTATGGAACGAAACACCTTTCATGATTTAATCTCGATAAGTGGTATTGGGCCAAAACTAGCCCTTACAATATTATCTGGTATGGATGCAGAAAAATTAAAAGAAAGTATTATTTCAGGTGACGTAGTTTCTCTTATTCGCATACCAGGAGTTGGTTCAAAGACTGCAAAACGTATTATTATAGAACTTAAAGATAAATTTGATACCTCTATTGATTCTACACTTGGTTTTAATGAGGAAGGACCTGATTCACAAATGTATAGTGATGTATTAAATGCATTATTGGCTCTCGGTTATAAATCAAACTATGCACAAAAGGCATGTAGAACTCTTCAAAAAAATGGAGAGCTAAATGGAGAGTTGGAATCAGTTATTAAAAAAGCTCTAAAAGAATTAGTCTAGTTATGATTTTCAATAAAAAACTTAACAAATTAGGAACTGAAACTGCTTTTGCAGTTTCTTCAGAATCTAAATTGTGGGAAGAAAAAGGAAATAAAATTTACCCCTTTCATCTTGGTGATATAAACATGCAAACGCCAAAAATCATACGTGATGCAACTAATCGATATATGAATGATAATAAAAATGGATACTGTGCTTCTGAGGGAATAACAGAGTTAAGGCAAGCTCTGGCTTATGATGTTGGTTTAAAAAGAAATGTATTATATGACATGGATAATGTTGTTATTCAACCAGGTGGAAAACCAACGATTTGGAAGTTTCTAGCAACAGTAATGAATAAAGGTGATGAAGTATTATATCCTAACCCAGGATATCCAATTTATGAATCACAGATTCGATATCAAGGAGGTATACCGATACCTTATGGTTTTAATGAAACAAAATCTGGTTTTGAAATCAATTTGGAAATGTTATCAAAATGTATAACAAAAAATACAACAGTATTGATCTACAATAATTATCAAAACCCACTTAGTGCTTCTTCTAGTGCTAGTGAGATGCAAGCATTAGCAGAACTTGCAATTAATAATGATCTTTGGGTTTTAAGTGATGATGCATATTATGAGATTCGTTACACAAATGATAAAGCAAGGTCCATAGTAAGTATACCAGGTTTGAGAGAGAGAACGGTTATATTATATACATTTTCGAAAAGATTTGCTATGACGGGGTGGAGGATAGGTGCATCCATTGGGCCAAAAAAACTAATTAAACAAATTGCAAGATTTAATATTAATGATGAATCATGCACAAATCATTTTATACAGCATGCCTTGGCCGATATTATAAAAAATGAAAATACAGGTGCAGAAAAAATTCTGGATATTTTAAGAAAAAGAAGAGATATCTGTGTAGATGGTTTGAATAATATTGATGGTATTAATTTGCCTACGCCAGATAGTACCTTTTATCTTTTTCCAAATGTAACTAAAGTAATGCAAAATAAAGGTTATTCTGATCTTGACCAATTTAGAATTGATGCAATGAAGGCAACTGGTGTTTCATTTTGCACACGACATCATTTTGGGACAGTATACAATAATGAGAAAGATCATTATATTCGTCTTGCATATTCAGGTATTAATGAAGAGGATATTTCAGAAGGATTAAAACGATTTAAAGATTGGATTGAAAATTAATATGGCAGATTTTAAAACACCACTTTATAGTACTCATCTTTCCTTAAATGCCACTATGATTCCATTTGCTGGATATAGTCTACCATCATTTTATTCAAGTATTAATCATGAACATAATGTTGTTAGGTCACATGCGGGTATTTTTGATGTAAGTCATATGGGACAATTTATTGTTAGGGGTAATGGTGCTATACCTTTCCTGCAAAAATTATTGGTTAATGATGTTGAATCATTAAAAGAAGGACAAGCTCATTATTCAGCTATGTGTTATAAAAATGGTGGTATTATTGATGATCTAATTGTTTATAAAAAAAAAGATGAATTTATGCTTGTTGTAAATGCATCTAATCGTGAAAAAGATTTTAATTGGTTATCTAAATATATTGGAGGAAATGTTTACATTAATGATGTGAGTGATTCAACAGGGTTAATTGCAATACAGGGCCCTATGTCAAAAAAAATTTTACAAGTTTTAACTGACTCCAACCTTAGTTCTATAGAATACTATCATTTTATTAATGGGAAAATAAGTGGAGTAGATGCACTAATCTCGAGAACTGGGTATACTGGTGAACTTGGTTATGAATTATATATCAATTCAGAATTTTTAGTTACCACATGGGAAAAGATTATTGATGCAGGTCAAGATCATGGGATTGAACCAGCTGGTTTAGGTTGTAGAGATACACTTAGAATGGAAATGAAATATCTATTATATGGTATGGATATTGATGAAGAAACAAACCCAATAGAAGCGGGGCTAGGATGGATTACAAAATTAAATAAAGCAAATTTTATCGGTAGAGATGCTCTAAGATTGGCAAAAAAAGATTTAAAGAGGCGTTTGGTTTGTATAATAATGGCTGAGAGAGCTATTCCTAGAAAGGGATGTCAAATTTATTGTGATAATAATTTAATAGGAACAATTACGAGTGGAACTATGAGTCCCTCATTAGGCAAGGGAATTGGCATAGGATATGTAAATTCAAAGTATACTAATGCAAAACAAAATATAACAGTTGATATTCGAGGAAAGGTTAAAAAAGGTATGATTATTAAACCTCCTTTTTATAAAAAAGGTTCTTTAATGGATTAAATTTCCAATTAATGTATAATAATTTCTTCTAGATGATTTTAGAGTTTCTTATTCAATAATCAAGTAAATAATCGTATAATTACTAGAGATGATTCCACATATCAGCAATATATTATATGGAGAATGACCGTCGTTTAGAAATTTTAGGTATTCTCATTATAGCGCTATCCGTGTTTATTCTAGTTAGTCAATTGGGATATAACGATAGCGAAGAACCGTCCATTTCACCAAATGTTCTAATTACCAATCCAATGGGTATATTAGGAGTTTTTATATCTCATCTTTGTATCAAGTTAGGCTTTGGATATGCAAGTATTTTAATCCCAATTGTTGGGTTTGCGTGGGGTTGGTCTTTATTTTCAAAAAAAGATATTGAGAAAATCATTAATAATTCGCTTTACGCCTTTGGGGCAATGTTTATAACATCAATTACTTTATTTGTTTGTATTTATCAATTCCTAGGCGATGAGGACTTGGCCTATACGGTCTCAGGTCTTTTAGGTGGGAATATCACAATTTTGTTTTTGGACTGGTTCAGTATATGGGGAACTATAATATTTCTTACTGCAGGTTACTTAGTCATAATAAGGGGATATTTTAATTTAGACTATTATAAACCATTTGTTTTAGGAAAGGAAAAATTTCAAAAATGGATGGATACATATTCTTTTGCAAAGAAGGAGAAGAAAAAAGAAATTGCTAAACGGAGGCATACAGAAGAACTCAAAGCTAAAATAGATGTGGAAAAAGAAAAGGATTCAAATAGATCAAGGCAAGTATTTGAAGAAGAGTTGGTTGAAGATTCAAATAATAATAAATCCTCACATAATTCAATAAACAATGAAAAGATCATTCAAGAGGAATTAGAAAAAATTAATGATCAATTTGTAGAAGGAGTGAAAACTAAGTTTGATAATGAAGTTAAAGATAAATTAAACACAGATAACTTTGATGAAATTGTTAAGGATAAAGATGAAGAATTGAATATAAAGGAGATGGC
Organism: uncultured bacterium; assembly: GCA_964511215.1. Taxonomy (GTDB): domain Bacteria; phylum Fidelibacterota; class Marinisomatia; order Marinisomatales; family UBA1611; genus CAZEER01. The sequence goes on from CAZEER010000012.1 coordinate 33,749, forward strand.
TCAAACAGAGGAGATTGATATAGATAATATTATAGAAAGGAAAAAACCTAAGCGGAAATATCAATTGCCGTCATCAGATTTACTTGCTAATCCTTTAGCTATCTCGGACAACCTTAGTCGAGATGAATTAGTAGAACGCGCAAATTATTTAACAGAATCAATGTCTACATTTGGAGTTAAGGGGAAAGTAGACCACGTGCATCCAGGCCCGATTATTACACTATTTGAAGTTCAACCAGCGGAAGGCGTCAGGGTTAATAAATTTGTTCAGTTGGCAGATGATTTAGCAAGAGTTATGGAGGCAAGTAGTGTGAGGGTTATTGCACCTATACCAGGAAAATCGTCAGTTGGTATTGAAATACCAAATCGTAATCCTGCAACAGTTTATTTTAAATCAGTGGTGAATAGTCCAGAATTTGCAGAAACCAAATCTTTATTAACTTTAGCAATTGGTAAAACGACATCAGGTGAAATAAGTACTTTAAATTTGTCAAAAATGCCTCATTTATTGATTGCAGGTACAACGGGATCAGGTAAGTCGGTATGTATCAATACAATTATATGCTCTATTCTATATCGAGCAACTCCTGATGAAGTAAAATTTGTTATGATAGATCCCAAAAAAGTAGAGATGACCTTATACAGAAAATTAGAAGGGTACCATTTATTAAAAATGGAAGATATATCAGAACCTATTGTTACTTCAGTAGACAATGCTATTCTAGCACTTCGCGCATTGGAAAAAGAAATGGATCGTCGTTATAATGTTTTAGCTGATGCAATTGTAAGAAATATTGATGAGTATAATGATAAAATGAAAAAGAATGATGAAGAAATTATGCCATATATAATACTAGTAGTAGATGAATTGGCTGATTTAATGATGCTTTCTGCGAAGGATGTAGAAGCACCTATTGCACGTCTGGCTCAACTATCACGTGCTGTGGGAATTCATCTCGTGATTGCAACGCAACGTCCGTCCGTTGATGTCATAACGGGTGTAATTAAAGCTAATTTTCCATCAAGGATCGCCTTTCAGGTGGCTAGTAAAATTGATTCTAGGACAATTATCGATCAAACTGGAGCAGATAAACTGATTGGCAGGGGTGATATGTTACATCTTGGTACTGGAAGCTCGGATGTTTTTAGGATGCATAATGCCTTCTTATCTTTGGAAGAAATAGAAGCGGTTATGAATCATATCTCTGAGCAACCAAAGCCTGATGAGTTAGTATTACCATCTGTTAGGGAAGCTCAAGTATCAGAATTTGGGAATGATGTCGGGCAGGCAGGAAAAGATGAATTGTTTAAAGAAGCTATTGCATTGGTTGTGACTCATCAACAAGGGTCAATCTCTCTTTTGCAACGCAGATTAAAGGTTGGTTATTCGCGCGCTGCAAGATTAATTGATGAAATGGAACAAGCAGGGATTGTTGGACCTTTCACAGGTAGCAAGGCTCGAGAAGTTCTTGTTGATGAAACTTATTTAGAAATGATTAAGGATTAATTGTGAAATACATTATTGTTATTTTTGGCATATACGCTCAATGTATTTTAGCTGAAAATAACGCTTATCAACAATTCCAAGAATATATGTCTATAAATGGTGGAAGGATTTTAACTATTAGCATAAATCAAAATCAAAATGGAAACCGTTTTCACTCAAATGGTACTTTGTATTATTTTGGTGATCATTATTATACATATGATGATCAAAACCAGCGCATTACATATGATTATGCTGAAATCACAACAATTAATAAAATTACAAAACAGGTTATTTATGATTATAACATTTTAAATCAACCCAATATACTTGATATTTTAACAGGTCAAAAGTCGATGATGGAAATTGGGGAAATTATTTTTGAGAAAAGTGGATTCCGCATTCCTTTTGAAATAAGCTCATTGGATATATCAGGTATATTATGGACAATCCCTGATACTGGTGAGCCAAAAAAAATTAAGATTAAATATTTGGAAGATACTGAAATACAATTAAGTATTATTTCATCCGAATTATTTAGAGATAAAAATATCGTTAAGATTAATACAGCTGAATATGAAATAATTAATTTACGTGAATAAATATTTCAAATTAGGTTTTGCATTGGTTCTAAGTCTTGCAGGCCTTTATTTTGCCTTTAAAGGAGAAAGCTTAGTTGTTATAATCGAGCAATTACGTAATGTAAATCTGATGGGTATTATCATTGCAACTATATTATTACTTGTTAGTTGTCTCATAAGAGCATACCGTTGGAAAATACTATTACTTCCATTTGAAAATATTGATTTACATACTGTATATGGTTCAACAATGATTGGGTATTTTGGCAATTCCGTTTTGGTATTTCGACTAGGTGAGCTACTCAAAGCACATTCAGTCGTGAAGGGAACGAATATAGAAGTATCACAGGCATTTGGGACAGTAATTCTTGAGAGAATATTGGATTTATTAGCTGTCTTTTTCATAGTAATATTATTAGCACCTTGGTTTCCTTTTTCAGATAAAAACATGCGTTTTGGAGTGTTTGCAATATCAACCATATTAATTATAATAATAACTGTCATAGTTTTAATACAAAAAACCAAATTTATTTCAAGCTTGAAGAAAAAAACGCTATCTCGATCACCCTTTACTCAAAAGATCTTATTATCTATTGAGAGATTATTTGAAGGTTTGATGGTTATTACCAAAACTAATAAAACTTTCACAATTTTTTTTACTACAGTTCTTCTCTGGTTTATTTATTTTGTTGTATCAATTATCACCCTCTATTCTTGCAAGATAAATCTTGGAATTGTTAGTACAGGTATACTATTAGCTCTGGGTAGTATTGCGATCGGTATACCTGCGCTACCCGGTTCTGCGGGAACATACGATGCTGGGATAAAATATGGTCTTATTTATTTATTTAATATTGATAGTGGTCAGGCATTGAATTATGCAATTATTTCCCATGCTCTTGCTTATTTTCCATTTTTAATAGTTGGACTAATCTATTTTTTATTTTCTAATATTTCGTTTAAAGATTTAAAGTAAGGAATGAAAGTTAGCATGAAGAATTATGATTGTATTTTTTTAGATCGAGATGGCACATTGAATCATGATCCAGGTTATATAAATCATATTAATAATTTTAAATTATTTGATTTTACTGTCTCTGCTTTACAAAAACTATCTGAATCAGGAAACCAGTTTTGTATTGTAACTAATCAGTCAGGTGTAAGTAGAGGTATTATAAAGCTTGAAGAGCTAGATATAATTCATAATTATATCAATAAAAAATTTATTGATAATTCAATTAATCTTTTGGATATATATATTTGCACAGATCATCCTGACCAAGCTACTGAAAGAAGGAAGCCTGGCCCAGGGATGTTTTTAGAAGCTGAATCTGACCATGGTTTGAATTTAAAGAATTGTCTAATAATTGGTGATTCTATAGTTGATATGGAAGCTGGTGAACAATTAGGGATGGATACAATGTTGGTGTTAACCGGAAGAGGTAATGAAACTTTGGATTTAATCACTACAAATCGAATGCCTACTTATATTGTAAAAAGTTTAGAAGGAAGTGTAGCTAAATTATGTCGATAAAAATAGGGATTTTAATGGGTGGCCCAAGCGAAGAGCATGAGGTATCTATTAATACTGGTAAATCAGTATATGAAGCATGTACTGCATTAGGATATTCTGCAACACAATTCCGATTTGAAAATGATTATAAAAAATTTTTAGATGAATTAAAAAAACAAGATATTATTTTTAATGCATTACATGGTGGTATGGGAGAGGATGGAAAAATACAAGCTTGGATGGATAAGAATCATATTAAATATACTGGCTCGGGTGCATTTGCATCAGCTTTATGTATGGATAAGGCAAGGGCAAAAGATATAGCTAGAATTTCGGGGGTGAATACTCCGGATTGGGAATTATTGTATAGTGCAAATGATATGCCAAATTTGCAATTACCATTGGTTATTAAGCCAAATAAACAAGGAAGTACAGTAGGTCTTGCAATTGTATATGATGAAATATCTATTAAGTCAGCTGTCGATGAAGCTTTTCAATATGGAGCAGAAATCTTAGTTGAAAAATATGTAAAAGGTAGAGAATTAACCGTATCAATAATTGGAAATAATATTTTACCTATTGTTGAGATACTTCCAATGCACGATTATTATGATTATGAATGTAAATATACTCCTGGTATGAGTGAGTATAACTGCCCTGCAGATCTTGATTACTCTACTGAAAAATTAATAAAGGATAATACGCAATGTCTTTTTTATAAATTTGGATGTCAAATTTATGGTAGAGCAGATTTTATTTTAGATGAAAGAGGTGTTCCTTTATTTTTGGAAATGAACACTTTACCAGGTATGACCTCTACTAGTTTAGTACCTAAATCTGCTCTCGCACATGGTATGTCATTCGATGAATTAGTATATAAAATTATTAAATTAAGTCTATAGATGAGTCTTTATCTATATAATACCTATAATAGGAAGAAAGAACTTTTTAATTCAATTGACATTGGTCGAGTTAAGCTTTATACCTGCGGTCCAACAGTTTATGATTTTTCGCACATTGGGAATTTCCGAACCTTCTTATTCCAAGATCTATTAAAGCGATGGCTTTTGCATATTGGTTATGAAGTTTATCATGTTATGAATATTACTGATGTAGATGATAAAACTATTAAGAGATCAAGGGAAGAAGATGTTGATATTAGAATATTAACTAATAAGTACGAGTCATTTTTTATTGATGATATAAAATGGTTAAAAATTATACCTGCAGACCTTTTTCCACGAGCAACTGAATATATTTCGCAAATGATTAAAATGATACAAAACCTTTCTGAAAAAGGATTTGCTTATAAAGATGATGATGGGTCTATGTATTTCAGCATCAGTGAATTTTGCGAATATGGTAACCTATCAAAGATGAAAATTGATAGCAAAAAACCAACAAATCGTGTTTTGAATGATGAATATGATAAAGGCTCTATTAATGATTTTGCACTTTGGAAAGGATGGAAAAATGAAGATGGTAATGTTGTTTGGGATGCGCCTTGGGGTAAAGGTAGACCAGGTTGGCATATTGAATGTTCTGTAATGAGTAATGAAACCTTAGGGGGGCATTTTGATATTCATTGTGGAGGTGTTGATAATATTTTTCCACACCATGAGAATGAGATTGCACAATCGAAATGTGCTACAGGTGAAAAATTTGTAAACTACTGGTTGCATTCAGAACACCTTATGATTGAAAGCAATAAGATGAGTAAATCTAGCGGTAATTATCTTACAATAAATGAATTGAAAGAAGATGGTTTTTCTCCAGAATCTATTCGTTATCAGCTATTATCAGGGCATTATAGGACAAAAATATTATTTTCGAAAAATAAAAAACATGAAAGTGATAAAATTATACAAAGAATTTTGGATTTCTATAATTTTCTTAAAACAAAAGACGCTGATAAAGTAATAACTACTTCTTTACCAGAAGATTATAAATATTTTGAGATGGCAATGAATAATGATTTAGATACGCCTCAAGCGTTTGCAGTGTTTTTTAAATGGATGAAGAGGCAAAATAAAAAAATTAATATAGGAGCTTTTTCTGAAGACGAATTAGGATCTTCATGGAATTTTTTAACAGTTTTCAATTCAATATTTGGGTTAACTGTTAATGATGAACTAAGAATTCCCAGTTTTATAAAGAAAATTTTATTACTTCGCCAAAAAGCAAGAGCTAATAAGGATTGGAAATCATCTGATAGTTTGAGGGATGAATTAAACCAAAAAGGGTGGATTGTTGAAGATACGAAAAATGGGCAAAAAATAAAAAAAATATAAGTTTTAATTAATATTAATATTTATTATGCAATATGTGAATTTATTTGTTGAAATAATTTTCTTAATATAACTAAATTAGCTAGCTGTGCACAAACTGGTATCTTCTTCTGATAGTGAAGATTAGATCATCATTTAATAATTGAATAAGTATGAAGTGTGCTATATGCCACCGTAGCTCAGTTGGTAGAGCAACTGATTTGTAATCAGTCGGTCGGAGGT
>CAZEER010000013.1:0-39300 GCA_964511215.1 uncultured bacterium
TCCCGACACCTGCGGTGTAAACGCAGTGCTCTAACCAACTGAGCTAATCGCCCAACAATAATGTCGATGATTTTAATTATTTCTTTTAGGAATTTTTAGACTTTTTTGATGATAAAACTTTTGGTAATGCCACTTTCAAAACATCTTTAATTTCTTTTGCAAAATGAAATTTTAGGTCTTTTGCCACATGCTCAGGGACATCTTCTAAATCTTTACGATTATGTTCAGGTAGAATGATTTCTTTTATTCTAGAGCGATGGGCTGCCGTTACTTTTTCTTTAACTCCGCCTATAGGTAGCACATTGCCCCTAAGAGTAATTTCACCAGTCATGGCAACTTTCTCTTTAACAGAAATACCTGTTAGTAGCGATACGAGTGATGTAACCATACTCACACCAGCAGATGGTCCATCTTTAGGAATTGCACCTGCAGGAACATGAACATGAATATCAGATTTTTCGTTAAACTCTGGATCAATGCCAAAATGATCTGCGTAAGCTCTAACAAAGGTTAAGGCTGCTGTAGCAGACTCCTTCATTACATCACCTAATTGACCAGTTAGAGTTAATTTACCTTTGCCCGTCATTTGAGTAGATTCTACAAATAATATATCACCACCTGCAGCAGTCCAGGCAAGACCTGTCACAACACCGGGTTTTGTAGAACCTTCAGCTAATTCTGAATAAAACCTTGGTGCGCCTAAATAAGTTCCTACCTGTTTCTTAGTAATCTTGATTATTTTACGTTTAGTTTCAACCAATTCTCTAGCAACTTTTCTTAAAACATTTGCAATCTCCCGCTCTAGATTTCTTACACCAGCTTCTCTTGTATAAGATCTTATTAATTCTTTAATGGAGTGAATATCAAATGAGGTTTGGCTTGATGTAAGACCATTTTCTTCAATTTGTTTTGGAATAATATGACGTTTGGCGATCTGTACTTTTTCATCTTCAATATATCCTGTAAAATCGAGGATTTCCATTCTATCTCTTAATGCTGGCGGTATAGCATCCTGGTAATTTGCAGTAGATATAAACATGACTTTACTCAAATCAAAATCTACTTCTAAATAATGATCACTGAACGAATGATTTTGTTCAGGATCCAACACCTCTAAAAGTGCTGATGAAGGATCTCCCCTAAAATCCGAGCCTAGTTTGTCAATTTCATCAAGCATAAAAACCGGATTATTAGTTCCTGCTTTTTTTATACTTTGGATAACACGACCAGGTAATGCACCAATATAGGTTCTCCGGTGCCCTCTTATTTCAGCCTCATCACGTACACCTCCTAAGGAAAGTCTAATAAACTCTCGTCCCATAGCTCTAGCAATAGATTTGCCTAATGAAGTTTTGCCTACTCCCGGAGGTCCTCCAAAGCATAATATAGGCCCTCTAAGAGTACCATCCGGGTCTTTTTTTTGTTTAAGGTTTCTAACTGCCAGATATTCAACAATTCTTTCTTTAACTTTTTCAAGACCATAATGATCTTCATCCAGAATTTTTAGTGCTTTTTTGATATCTATCCGATCATTGGTTGAATTACTCCAAGGCAGGTCCACTAACCATTCAATATATGTCCTAGAAACATTGTATTCAGGAGATTGAGTTGGAATTCTGGACAATCTATCTAGTTCTTTCATGGCTACTTTCTCTGCATCTTCAGTCATCTTTGCAGCTTGAATCTTTTCTTTTAGCTCCTTTAATTCAACAGTACCCTCATCTTCTCCTAGCTCTTTTTTAATAGCCTTCATTTGCTCACGTAAATAATATTCGCGTTGGGTTTTTGTAATTTCATCATGAACTTCAGATTGAATTTCTTCCCCCAACTTTATCCGTTGAATTTCTCTGGATATCAAATTTAGAGCTTTTTCTAATCTGGATTTTATATCCAATTCTTCTAGGATCTCCTGTTTTTCCTTATTCGAAATAGTAATCACAGAGATTGCTCTATCAGTAAGCCGATTGGGTTTTTGAATGTTTTTCAACATTCCAGAGTGCTCTTCAGTAAGGTTAGGAGCAACTTTCATTAAATCTTCAAAAACTTGCCTTAGGTTTTTCGTCAAAGCTTCGATTTCAAGGTGATCAGTAGTTGGTTTGTCTTCTAAAAGTTCTACTGCAACAGTAAAATATGGTTCTTTTTTAACGTAATCTAGTATTTTAACTCTGGATATACCTTGAACAATTGCAGATTTACTATTATCTGGCATATCAAAAACTTTTAAAACTTGAGCTAATGTGCCATATGCATAAAGGTCTTCAGGTTTAGGGTCTTCTATAGATCCATCTTCTTGAGCAACAACTATGATGTAACGATTTTTTGGATCAAGTTCATTGATTAGTCTTAAACTTCTATCTCTACCTATATAGATTGGAATAACTTGCTGTGGAAACAAAACCGTATTACGTAGTGGCATGACCGGATAATGGTCTGCATTTTTCACTTTGAAATCTTCAATTTCTTTTTCTGATAATTTTTCAGGCATAAATATCCTTAAATATCGTAATTAATATAATAGAATTCACAAGGATTATACCAAATAGAACGACATGCTGAAAAGTCTATAATTATTCATCCTTCTATGCAATCTATGCAATTTTGGCATATAATTTCTATTATTAGAGACACTCATCAGCATGATAGGAACTACGAACAAGAGGTCCTGATTGAACAACTTTAAATCCCATTTCTAGACCAATATCTTTGTAATCACTAAATTCTTCTTCCAGAATATAGCGATCAACTGGGATATGCATTTTTGTTGGTTGTAAATATTGACCAATTGTAAAAATCTCAACTCCTAAATCTACTATTTGTTTCATCGTTTCTATTACTTCAGTAAATTTTTCGCCAAGACCCACCATCATTCCTGTCTTTGTTTTCATTTTATTTTTAACAGCGAAACTTAGAACATCTAAGCTCCTTTGCCAGTCTGCCTGTGAACGGACTATATTACTAATCCTTTCAATGCATTCGATATTATGGCTAAATATTTCAGGCTTAGCATTAAATACCTTTTTTAGAGAAGCCTTATTCCCCTTAAAATCTGGAGTAAGTACTTCAACATTACAAGTTGGAACATGAAAGTGAATTTGGGTTATTGTTTCAGCCCATATTTTTGCACCATAATCATCTTTTAAATCATCTCTATCAACAGATGTAATAACTACATGTTTTAAATTCATTTTTTTTACAGCCATTGCAGAACGAAATGGCTCATTGGGGTCATTCCAATTTGGTTTACCAGTTTTGACTGAGCAAAATCCACATGCCCTGGTACAGATATCACCCAAAATCATTATTGTAGCAGTACCTCTATTCCAACATTCATATATATTAGGACATTTAGCTTCTTCACAAACAGTGTGTAGTTTATTTTTTTGCACTACATCATTTACAAATTTATATCCTTCCATTATTTGTAATCGAATTTTTGGTTTTGGTGATTTATTAATGGTATCAATCATTTAATTTTTTTGAATAAGTAAATCATATATTTTCTATATTTTCTAAATAATGAACTATCAATTAGGTCCAGTTGTTTTTTCTTTTCCGTCCATTGTGTTTTCATGATTTTACCAATTAAACCTGTAATTTTCGGATATTTTTTTTTTGTAGAAAAAATTCCATAATCAAGGGTGGGATAAATAAAACGATCTATCAAATATTTTGCATAGTCAAGCGTTAGCATTGTGTTTTCTGTCTGGTCATATTCTTTTACAATTTCAAAACCACTAACTTTTGCACATGATAAATATTTATTTAAATCATGAGACGACTTTAAATGAGGACTTCTTGAGGAATCATTGTAATGTATAAAATAATCAGATGCTAACAAATAGCCTCCATCGCAAAGAACTTCCCTAGCTTTTTTAAAACCCTCGTCAATATTTATATAACACGCACTCTCACTTTCTAATATAAAATCATATTTTTTTTGAGGTTCAAATTTTTCAAACTTGCAATGATAAAATGGGACTTTCCCATGAAATTTTTTTAAAATAATTGATTTTTGAAAATCATCTGGAGATAATGTTTCTACATTATATCCTTTTTTTATTAAAAAATCAGTATTACCTCCTATACCACATCCTACATCTAGAATAGAATTAACTGAAGCAGGAATATACGATTCTAAATGTTCTATATAGCGCGTTTGCGCATCTTTTATTTTTTGAAGTGTGATTGATTCTAAATCAATTGAAGTTGGATCATCCCAAAATCCATAATGAAGAAACGATGACCTAATAGTTTCAGAATATAGTTTTAAGACATTATCAATAGGCATTATAACACTGTATCAAGCGACATTGTTTCAAGATAATATTTAATTTTGTTAATAAACTGAGCTCCACCAGCACCATCTATAAGTCTATGATCAAATCCTAGAGAAAGCATCATCATACTTCGAATGGCAATCGCATCACCGATTTTGGATTCTACAACTACAGGTTGTTTCTTAATTGCACCAACACCTAAAATACCAACATTTGGCTGATTAATGATGGGTGTGCCTACAGAAACACCAAATACACCAAAATTTGTAATAGTAAATGTTGAGCCTGATAATTCATCTGCAGTAATAGAACCATTCCGTGTTTTACTAACTATATTATTAACTGCACGACATAACCCTAAAAAATTTTTTTCCTCGCAATTAGAAATACAAGGTACCATCAACCCATTTTTGACAGCAACAGCTAACCCAATATTTATCTCTCTATGATAATTAACTAATGTACCAGAAATAGTTGAATTCATTTCTGGAAAATCTTTTAGAGATTTAATAACCGCATCCAAAATAAAAGGGGTATAGGTTAAATTAAATCTTTCATTATCCTTGAAAGAGCGTTCTTTTTTCATTACAAAGTTCACTATATCAGTCATATCTGCTTCTATCATTACATAGACATGTGCAGATTCAGACAAGCTCTGTTTCATATGTTCACCAATTAACTTTCTCATATGACTCATCTCCTCCATATGACCAGTAGCTAATTTCTTACTCGGTTTATTATCAACCTTCAAATCAATTTCAGATGTTGTCTTGTTCTCCAGATACAATAATAGATCTTTTTTAGTGACTCGATCTCCCCTGCCTGTTCCTTTAATTTTTTCAAGATCATTTAATGGCAAATTATGCTCTGCTGCAATCTTCATTACAATAGGTGTATAAAATCTCTTTGGTTTAATCTCAGGTTTTTTATTAATTATATTTATTAAAGGAATTTCTTCAACTTGCTCGGATATTGGATTGTCAATATTTTCTTCAACTTTATCTGAATTGTTTGATATATTTTTCTGATCCGTTTCAATCTTTGCAATTACTTCACCTATTTCTTTTACATCATTAGGTTTTGCTAAAATTGCAGTAAGATTTCCTGAACATGAAGATGGAATTTCAGAATCAACTTTATCTGTACCTATTTCAAGAAGAATCTCATCTTTTTTAACATATTCCCCAACTTTTTTACGCCACTCAAGTATAGTACCTTCTGTGATAGATTCACCCATTTTTGGCATTATAATATCAACAATCATTTAATACTCCATTAATTCTTCTATAGTTTTTGCTATGTCATCAGTTTGTGGAAGAATTTTTTCTTCTAGAAACCAGTTAAAAGGAACAGGGGAATCTTTTGCTGCAACCCTTAAGACTGGTCCATCCAATAATTCGAAAAAATTGCCAATAATCTTCGCTGCAATTTCTGCACCCGGACCATTAGTTAGATTATCTTCATAAACAATCATAGCTTTTCCAGTTTTACGAATTGACATCTCGATCAAATGCATATCCAGAGGATTTAATGTCCTTAGATCAATTATTTCTACTCGTCCATTTTGGAGTTTAAGAAGTTGTACTGCTTCTAAACATTTTTGAACCATTGCACCCCAAGTAATAACTGTAAGATCTGCTCCTTCTGATACTAAACGACCTTTTCCAAAAGGCAATATGTAATCATCATCAGGTTCTTCTGTAGCTGCATATCCTTGACGATAAAGGCCTTTATGTTCCATGAAAAGTACAGGATCATTCATTCTACAAGCCATTTTTAATAATCCTTTTGCATCTGCAGCACAAGAAGGATACGCTAAATATATTCCTGGCATGTGTATAAAATAACCATCAATTGATTGGCTATGGCAAAGACCACCATGAATATAACCACCAACAGGTACTCTAATAACTAGTGGACATTTCCAATCATTATTAGAACGATATCGTAGAGTAACTACTTCATTTCTAATCTGCATCATTGCTGTCCAGATATAATCCCCAAATTGTATTTCAACAACAGGCTTGTAACCAGCTAACGCCATACCGACAGCTGTACCTATAATTGAAGACTCTGCTAGTGGAGAGTTAAAAACTCTATCCTTGCCATATTTTTCAGTTAAGCCTTTTGTTGCAGTAAAAACACCACCCTTTGGATCTGCAATATCTTGACCATATATAATCATTTTTTTATTATTTTGCATCTCTTCATGAAGAGCATGGTTAATCGCATCAACAATTACAATTTTATCTAATATTGGCTGGAGTTTTGGTTCGTCTAAAACCTTGTCACGACTGTAAATATGATCTAATGCAGTAATTGGGTCAGGGAAGACTTGTTCATCAGCCCATTCTGCATCATTATCAATCTGAATTTCAATAGTCTCTTTTATTTTTTGAAATTCTTTTTTATCAACTATGTTCTTTTCTAAACATTGATTTTCTAGAATTCTAATTGGATCTTTTTCCTGATCAATTTTTAATGATTTTTCCGTTCTATATTTTCTTTGATCATCAGAGCTCGAGTGAGGCAAAAGTCTAACAACATTTGATACAATAACTGAGGGTCCTTTCCCTTTTCTCGCTCTTTCTATAGCTTGTTTAAATGCAAGATTAGATTCAAAAAAATTGGTACCATCAATATTATATCTAGCAAGATTTTTATAACCAGAAGTCATAGCATAAACAGAATCTGCCATTTGTTCAGATCTATGGGTTGAGATAGCATATTCATTATCTTGTATATGAAATATAACTGGTGCTCTTGCATTACTCGCCCAATTCAGAGCTTCATGAAAATCACCCTGGCTTGTCGTTCCCTCACCTGCAGAAACATAAACAATATTTTTTTCTTTTTCCATTATACAGGTTACTGCACATCCAACTGCTTGTAAAAACTGTGTTCCTGTAGGACTTGACTGGCTAACAATTCTTAATTTTTTATGACCGAAATGTTGTGGCATTTGTCTTCCACCAGAATTTGGGTCATCTGCTTTGGCTAAAAAATTAAGTAATTGTTCTTTCGATGTCATACCAAGTCCAAGACAGTACGCTCCGTCCCGATAATAGGGAAAAGACCAATCTTCTCCAGGACGGATTAATACTGCTGCTGCCATTTGAGCGGCTTCATGTCCTGACGCACCTATATGAAAATAACTTTTACCTTGCTTCAATAAAATTAGCATTTTTTCATCTAATTTTCTTGATAGAAGCATTTTATTATAAACTTCTAAAACTTGTTTTTTTGTAAATCCATGTAAACGCGCCAAAATATTAAGCCTGTTTGAAATGTTTATGAAAATTGTTTACTACATGTTGTTTAACTAGATGAATATCTTGTGTTTTTTGCAAATGTTGCTCCATCGATGTAGTACCACAGTGGAAGATTCCGCATGGGATAATTCCTTCATAAAAGGTTAAATCCGGATTCACGTTTAATGAAAATCCGTGCATTGTCACCCAGCGACTTATTCGAACTCCCTGAGCTGCGATTTTTTCATCATTAACCCAAACTCCAGTCAAATTATTTTTTCGATTTGCAGATATGCCAAATTCACCTAAGGTATCTATTAAGACTTGTTCTAATATTCTCATATACCAGATAATACTTTTTTTATAATTAGATAAATCTAATATTGGATAGCCTACTAATTGCCCTGGTCCATGAAAAGTAATATCACCTCCTCTTTCAATATTATAGACATCAATAGATGTATCTCTGCTTTGAAGAAGATGATTACTATTAGCATTTTTCCCTAAAGTATATACTGGATCATGTTCAACCAAAATTAAAGTATCTTTGATCAAACCTTTTATACGTCTCTTTTGCAAATTTTTTTGTAGATCCCAGATTTTTTTATATGGCTGGATCCCTAGATCTATGACATCAATTTTTATATTAAATGTTTTTATCATATTTATTTATGAATGGCCTTTCCAAAAGCATCTAGAGCTGCTTCCATTATTGCCTCTGAGAGTGTTGGATGGGCATGAACTGTCATTGCTATATCTTCCCATGTGGTCTCCAATGCTTTTGCAATACAAAGTTCTGCAATTAGTTCTGTAGCTTCAGAACCTATAATATGAGCACCCAATAATTCTCCATATTTCGCATCAAAAACCAATTTTACAAAACCTTTTGTTTCACCTGTTGCCATAGCTTTTCCACTTGTATTAAATAAAAATTTGCCAATCTTTACATCATATCCTGCATCTATTGCGTCGGATTCTGTGTAACCAAAGGACCCAATTTGAGGTTGACAATATGTACAGCTAGGTATGTAATTATAATCTATTGGCTTGGGATTATAACCAACAGAGTGCTCTACAGCAACATGTCCTTGTGCGGAAGCAATATGAGCGAGCCATGGGGCACCTGACACATCTCCAATTGCATAGATATTAGGAATATTTGTTTGGTTAAATTCATTTATTTCAATCGCACCAGCATTTGTTTTGATATTCAAATCTTCTAAACCAATATTTTCAATATTTCCTTTGACACCTATAGCTAATAAAGCAATATCCGCTTGATAATTTTTCCCAATACCTCCTTTTTTCGTAAAAACTTTTACTTTTGTTTTCATATTCTCAATCTTAGAGACTTCCGTACCAGTTGACACTGTTATCCCATTACTTTCAAAACTATTTTTCAATTCTTTTCCTACATCGATATCTTCAATCGGAAGAATATTTTCCTGCGCTTCAATAAGATGTACTTCTGTTCCGAATTCATTAAAGTAAAAAGCGAACTCGCAACCAATTGCACCCGAACCAATTATAATCATTTTTTTTGGTAGACTTTCTAAAACCATCGCTTCCTTTGAACTAATTACACGTTTGCCATCATATTCTAGTCCCGGAAATGACCGCGGCCTTGCTCCAGTTGCTAAAATAATATTTTTTGCTTTTATGGTTTCAGTTTCTCCATCTTTTACAATTTGAATCGTGTTATTTGATGTCAACTTTCCAGTTCCAATAATATGGGTTATTTTATTTTTTTTAATAAGGAATTCAATCCCCTTACTTAATCGATTTGCGACATCACGACTTCTCTTAATATTTTTTTTGAAATCAACAGTTATTTCACCAACATTAATACCATAACTATCAGAATTTTTTATTGTATGATACACCTCTGCATTTTTTAATAAACTTTTCGTAGGAATGCAGCCCCAATTAAGACAAACGCCTCCAAGTTTATCTTTATCAATAATGCATACTTTTTCACCAACTTGAGCACCACGAATAGCGGAAACATATCCTCCAGGGCCACCACCTAAAACTGCCAAATCGAATGTTCGCATTAAACAGGATTTTTGTTTATAATTGATAAAAACTCAGAACGAGTTTCACTTGATTTTCTAAACTGACCTGACATTGCGCTGGTAGATGCAAAGCTATTCTGCTTTTCAACACCTCTCATTTGCATACACATGTGGCGTCCTTCCATAACGACAGCTACTCCTTTAGGTTCCAGAATATTATTTAAAGCGTTCTCAATTTGATGAGTTAAGCGCTCCTGTACTTGTAGTCTTCTCGCATACATATCAATTATTCTAGGTATCTTTGAAAGACCAATGACTTTACCATCTGGGATATATCCAACATGTGCTTTCCCAAAAAATGGTAAAAGATGATGCTCACACAATGAGAAAAATTCGACATCTCGAACTATTACCATGTCCTTTGCATCCTCCTTAAAGACAGCATCATTTATTAATTTTTTTAAATCTTGACTATAGCCTTTAGAAAAAAATTTCCAAGCTTTTGATACTCTTAGTGGAGTCTTTAGGAGGCCTTCTCTGTTCGGGTCCTCACCGATTTCTTCTAATAATTGTTTTGTAATTGACTCTAATCTATCATTCATTTCATGATTCCTCAATGCTAGCAATTTCAATTTTCCCTTTTAATAAATGGATTATTCCATAAATAATGGGAGTATCAATAAGTGCCATGAACATTTTAAACAACCACCCGTCAATTATTGCCCTAAAAATTTGATCTGAATTCCAAACTCCCACAAATAAAATACTAACCACTAAAGTAGTATCAACCAGTTGAGAGGCAATAGTTGAACCATTATTTCTTAACCAAAGATGTTTCCCTTTTGTTAATTTTTTCCAAAAATGGAAAATTCTAACATCAATAAATTGTGCAAATAAATATGCAATCATAGAAGCAGCAATAACTCTCCAAGCATTTTGGAATACCAAATTGTATGTAGAGTTATTCACTGGAGACTGAATAAAATTAACAGTGTAATTCTCCTTCTTAAGAGATTCTGTAGTAGGTTCTATAGCACGAATTATTTCTTCATCATCCATATCTTCAACACTTTTTATATCAAAAACAGCTATATTTTCATTTGCGGATTCTAACTTCAGAAAATTAACTTTTGATAAGTTTTTAATGAATTCTAAATCAATATTTTTATTGTCATTTTTTGTTATTTCCATCCTGTTAAGAGCATCTGGTTGAGCTCCTAGCCAAAGGAAGAGCAAAACAAAAAGTGAAGCAATAAAGCCTGAAAAGACAACTTGATTAGCTTTTTTTTGACCATATAACTCTGAAATTAAATCAGTTACTAGAAAAGTAAGAGGGTACGGCAAAATACCTGCTGAAATAATAAATACTTTGAACCCCAAATCAACAGTAACAAATTTATTTGCAATCAAATTACACGTTACAAGAGAGGCAATAAAGATTCCTGATAAGACAAGATAAAATTGATCTTTAAATTTCATTACTTATTATTCACCATAGTAATCTGTATGAATAGAGTGAGTTTCAACTAATCTAAGTCTGTAAAGTTTTCCTTTTTCAATAAATGGTTCAATCTTGCCCCAGGCCCATATCAATATATTTTCGGATGAAGGTTGCTTGTCTTTAAACCATTCAATATCTTCTTCAATTTGGCTATGGTCAAGAATATCTACCACATTTGTTTTTACAATTTCATTTAAATCTGTTAAATCAATCAGCCAGCCAGTGTCTTGGTTTATAGGCCCTTTTATTGAGACTTCAAGAGTATAGTTATGTCCGTGATTATTGTAGTCTTTTCCAAATACTTCCAAATTTTTTTGTTCAGACCAATGCGCATTACCATATTTATGCGATGAACAAAAATTATATTTTTTTGTAATTATTGGGTATGACATAATTGCATTATACAAATAATAACTAAACTATATAATATTAATCATAATAGTGGGAATTATTTTTATATCCTAAAGATAGTCAAATATCTTTAAGTAAAAAAACTCAATTTTCATATATATTTCAATACAGTTTCTCTTCACAAATCTAAAATTCTAAATTTAACCCAATAGCAATTATGAAATACATCTGTCATTTAATAATTTATTCCTTCTAATTTTCAATCAAGTAATTCAGAAAATAGTTTTGGTATATTTTTTATTATACTACTTTTGGGGAAAATAATATCACAACCTGCACTACGAAGTTTTGAACGATCACGATTGTTTATTTTTTTCATAATGCCAATAATTTTCATTTTTTTTCGTTTTAACCCAGATATAAGACCTACCGACGCAAATACATTTTCATCCATATCGACAACTGCAATTTCTATATTTTCATTAAATGAGTCTGGGTCTGTATGCTCATCAGAAAATTCTACAATAAAACCAGCATCTACGCAGGCGGTAGAAATTTTTGATCCCAATTCAAAATCTTTTATAAATAAATTTACCCTAGACATAGCTATCGAAGACTTGGAACTATTCCCCAATTAAATTCATTAGAGTTTTCTAATTTAATATAACTTGCTCCTACATTTTCTATTTCTTGCAATAAAAAATTAACATTTATACCTCTGTGAATTCCAGAAAAAGCTTCAAATTTTTCTTTAGATTTTCTAAGTAGATTAATCGCCCCAATCATGTTTCCATTACGAAGGTGAACAAAACTAACTGCGAGTTGAATTAGACCTTGTACAAATTTTTTATCTTTGAGATAAAAGTCAGACCAAAGTTCTTCCCAAGCTTCATGGGCTTCAAAATAGTTACCAGTTTTATAATATTTCAAACCATCTTGAAACAATTCAATTTTCTTTATTTCATCAACCACTTATTATAATCTTATTTTTCATATGATAATGTTTTCCATCCCAATTGATAGTGCATGCCTGTATTTTAGGGTCATGTTCAAGGAATAAAATCCAATTCTTATTATACATTTTCATTAAGATTTCCTCTTTTTCTTTCATTGTAACGACAGGCTGTACATCATAGGCCATCACCCAAGGTATTGGAATATGTGCTGCCAATGGAAAAATATCTGCTCCATAAAATAAAGTCTTATAACCATCTGATATTACAGGATGCATTAGCCCTTCTGTATGTCCATAAGTTAGATGAATATCAATTCCTTCGAGGAATTGCTCATTCCCATCTACTATTTGCATCATCTGATTTTGAGCTAATACTTTCCAATCATTCTCTATAAAACTACCGAAGTCCTTCTGACTAGGATGATTTGCAAGTTTCCAATTATCCTTTGTTACCCAATATGTTGCATTTGGAAAAGTTGGAATAATTTTCCCAGATTCAAATTTTGTATTACCACCAACATGATCAAAATGAAGATGGGTACAGATCACATCTGTGATTTCATCTGTATTAAAACCATAATTTTTTAAAGAAGTTTCAATATTGTATTGCTCTGTATTGATATTATAAATCTCTTTATATTTATCTTTCCATTTAGTGCCATTACCAGTATCAATTAAAATTTTCTTATCTTCACTTCTTAATAATAAGGAACGTGTGACCATTTCAATACGGTTTAATTCATCTACTGAAACTTTTTTTTCCCATAAAGTTTTAGGAATAATTCCAAACATAGCCCCACCATCCAAACCAAACTCAGATGTTTCAATACTATAAAGATCGTAATTGCCAATTTTCATATTGAAAAATTATCAAATCTTTTATTAAAATATTCAATTTGATTTTCATTTAACAATCTTGACAATCCACGTATTGACTCCAATTTGACAATTTCGATAGCTTTTTTATTTATTGATTTATTTTGTTTTACAATTTTTTCTGCGATAGGAATAAAACATATAAATTTTTTATTTTCAATTTTTGAATATTCAATCAAATCAAAATTAGATGATTTATTTAAAAATCTATCTGATAACCAATAACTTAATTCACGTTTATATCCTTTTAACCTGACATAATCTCCATTCCAGATCCTTTCAATGACTGAAAATAAAATAATCTCTCCAGATTCAATTACAGATTGGAATACTTGTTCAGGTGTAGCATCTGTCGCCTTATGTGGATCCGATAACTTCTGATTAGAAATTTGATCAAATATTGTTTTTGTGAAAACCCAATTATCACTTTTATTTTCTTGAAATTGATATGCCCTAAGAATATGGTAGGCAAATAGTCCATTTTGTGGTAGATCCTGTAAAGCTAATTCTACTAAAAAATCAAAGGTTGCTCTAGAATGATCAGATGCAATAAAGATTTGGGCCATAGTCAACTCAGCTTTCTCCCAGTCTGCATTTTGGCATGCAGCCTCTAAATCTCCCATAAATGCAGTTACTGGAGGATTGGTTTTTACTATTTGATCTAATGCGGCTTGGTCATTTTTTCTAAAATCAAATTCAAATAAATAATCTATAATAAATCTTAAAAGAGGTTTTGAGGGATTATCTTTATCATCTCCAATAAAGTTTTTTATTGAATTCATTAAACATACAGGATGTATAATAAATTCTTTATTATGTATAACTGATACGCTCGCAAAAAGTAAATCATTAATTATAAGAACAAGATCTTCTTTCTTCAAGTTTGAGGAGATCAATCCTTCACAAAAATTTCTATTTTTAATTAATAGATTAGACCGAAAAGTTGATTCAGCCATTCATAAAATTCTATTTTTTATTGTTTTGGTTTGATGGTAAATAAAAGAATAATTGCATGGAAACACCTGCCCCTCTTGAGAATTGGGTAGGCCATTTATTCACTTTATGCGGATATTTTTCATTCGTAGGATTAAATCCACCTTTAAAATCATGAAAATAACCGGTCTCAAATCCCCACCTACTTCCAAGTCTTCTTCCAAACAGAAACCCAAATCTTATACTTTGATTATCTTCTATTTCTTTATATGTGCCATCCGGTATAATCATACATCTGAAGCCTCTCCACTTAGTTTTTAATGGGAATCCACCAATTTTTACTTTTTCACTTTTCTTTGCCTTAAACATATAATAGGATAAATCAAAACTAGGATTTGGTGCATAGTTATATGCTAGGTTTAGGACATCCCATCTATAGTTTTTTTTCATCAAAACACGACTAATATCGATCCCAGCACCTGAAATTGGCATGCCCATCTTAAATCCAAATTCTGTATAATCATTTATCCCATATTTCCACCAAATTACAGGAATTACATTTTCGACTGAAAATTGAAATCCCATATTTGCAACTCCACTTTTCGGATTTTGTGGAAGTACAGGCGCATGTGACGCACAACCTACAAAAAACATTATTATTGAAATTGATGGGATTAAAAGTTTCGTAATCATCATATCTTAGGGAAAAATACAGAATTCTCTTGATAGAATGAATTGAAAAGGAAAATCCTATTTTATATATATCATTTTACGACTAAATATTACAGGAAGTGCCTGATCCACCTCTGCCTGAATTGTAATAAAATAAATTCCCGACGATCTACTTTCTCCATCCCAAAGATAATTATAACTACCTGATGTGACATACTCTCCTTCTATCAACCTATCATGAATACGACCAGTTGCATCTGTAACATAAAGTGTTACAAGTGCATCTTCAAGTAAATCAAAAGTAATACGTGTTTTACCATTAAATGGATTTGGATAATTCTGGTATAATACAAAAAGTTGAGGCATTAATTTGGTATCATAACTATTTATAATATTTTCATTGCTCGAACCAAAAGTAGTTTCTTTAGAATGATACCAGGGACCTCTGTCATACAACCTTGAGATGGCAAAAGGAATTGTATCCAATATAATGTATTCTAATATTTTAGAAGAATCTCCATTAATCTTTTGCAATGAAATAAACCGTGAAGGACTTATACTATCTGCTATTACAAAAAACGAATCAATATATTGAATTTCAAATTCTAGTTCAGGAACTATTTCCCATATTAACTCATTATTATATTCAACTATATATGTTCCATCCAATTCTGCTTTCCCAGCTAATTCAATATTAAATTTACCTGATTTTGGTTTCCAAGCAATCTCATTTAAATACAATGAAGATCTATCACTTTTTACCTTTATACGATTTTTAGTATTTGTATCCATTGGAATAATATCACCTTCCAATGTAAATGTAACAGATTCATCAGTGATGATAGGACATTTTTGAAGAATACTATCTTTCATCATAAGATTAGCATATTTCCAATCTTGGGGCACATCTATTACAATTAAATGCTCATCTATTAATGTGAGATTCTCTAGATTAATATATTCATCATCGGAGAGTATGTAAAAGTCATTCAAATCAATTTCATCAGGATGGAATAAATATAATTGTAAAGTTAAGCCATTAAGGTTGCTACTTTCATATCCCACTATTTTCACAGGTTCTAAACTATCAAATAGTTTTATTGCATTAGGATATGTATTATAAAGGATAATCCAATTTTCCCTGAGCCTAAGAATCTCTTTCTCTAATTTTAATTTCCATATTTCAGGTTTTAAAAGAAAATTATTCCTATATACAGATTCATAATCCATGATTTGATCAAAAAGATTTTGGTCAAGAATAATATTATTAAACGCATAAATAATTGGTTGGCTCGATTTTAGCATATGTAATGGAAACAACTCAATCCAGCTACGGTCATCTAAAATTCTCGTTTTTAACAAATTTTTAATATTTTTTAGTTTTGTAGAATCTTCCTGGTAAATCTGACTACCAACATGCTCTATTATAAGATCATACATAGATTGAATATTTTTATTAAATAATGATGAGTCTTTTGAAATAATACAAGTTCCAAAAGACGGCCTTTCTATATCGCTAAGATATTTTTCTTCAAAAATATCTTCTAATTCAATTTTATAAAAATACCTAGTCCCTGGTTCACATTCGGCATGGAGGTAGCTTGAATCTTCAGGAGACAAAACCGCTAAAAGTTTAAAATTATTTCTCCCAAATTTCTTACAATAGATACTTGTTTTTTTTACATTGATGGAATCAGGATATAACCAAGAGATTAGAATAGTACCTTCACCATTGTGTACCGATACATCAACTGGGTAGGATATACTACCAGCACCAGTTGCAACAACAAAACAATAAATTAATATTATATTAATTATTAAATATTTCAGTATAAATCTCATAAAGAAAGTTATTAGGCGAGATCTAATTTGAAACTTAAATTGCCTGAAGGCAAGCAATTACTAAAAAAGATTATTTTATGTAAGTGACTTTTTTAAATAAATCAATTCCATTTACATTTGAGCGAATAAAATACACCCCACTTGGAAGATTCTTGGGGTTCCAATTGATTGTTTGAATCAAATTAATTGATTTAGTATTGAATAGATTTTCTATGTATTTACCATTGTAAGAAAATATATCGACTTTTACAAAAGATTCTTTATCCATAAAGACCTGAATATTCAAGGATGGATTAAAAGGGTTGGGATAAGCATCCAAAATATGGAATCCTTTTGGCACAATATCCTTTTGATCAATTATTGAGGTAGTTACATATTCAATAGCCGCAGCCGCATTCACAATACCATGTCCATAAGTATTATTGGCACTATCTGCCATCGATGCTGTCATCATCATTGCTTCTCTTACTTCCATTGCCGTCCATTCTGGTCTAGCCTGCCTAATTAATACTACTGCTCCTCCCACAAGTGGACATGCAAGCGAAGTACCACTTAATTGACTATAGTTTACTGTACTGTTTGGACTGATACACCAAGTTTGTCTGCCTCTAGCACATACTTCTGGTTTTATTCTTCCATCAGCAGTAGGTCCATGTGAGCTAAAACTAGCAATATCCCCATTTTCCCAGACTGCTCCAACGGATATAACAGAATCTGCATCTGCTGGTGCGATAATATAATACCAGTCATCATTCCCCTCATTACCAGCCGCAGTAACACAAACCATTCCTAAGCCCACTGCAATATCTACTCCGATAGTAGTGACTGCAGTATTTCCATCTAGATCTGAGTATTCATACCAGTCCAAGTATCCTAATGATGTGGAGACAACACTTGCACCATTAAGTTCTCCCCACTCTAAACCAGCAACATAGTCATCCTCTTCTTGTTGTATCTCCTGCGAAACATCCTCAGTCTTTGCTAGCAAGAATTCTGCATCAAATGCTACACCAACTAATTCACCTGGAGCATTAGCTGCAATTGTAGAAAGTACTGCGGTACCATGGTAATCTTGACTAATATTTTCTTCGTCTTCGGTTTCATTCGCTGTTTCTGAATCCCCATTAATAAAATCCCATTGGTTAATCACATTTATACTATCCAATGCATTATGAGTCAAATCGAATCCAGTATCCATTAGTAGTATCCTAACACCTTCACCAGTATAACCCTGATTATGAAGTAAGTGAACATTGATCTGCTCTATCTGAGCTTGTGCATTACCATAGTCAAAATCCCTTGAACTAGGATTTATCCCATCTATTTTATCTAAATATAATTTTTTGTATCCTAATACAGGTTCTACCTTTTTGACAAATGGCAATTGGACAATTTTAGATAAATCCAATTTTGAACAGATAACAGATATAGCATTTAACCAACGGCTTTCATTTTTGATTATTATACCCATTGATGCTATTTGATTAACATAATTTGAGGAGACTTGTAGATCATACCAAAGATCGTCAGATGAATATCCATGATTATTTCTTCTTACAATTGTCTTTAAACTAGGAGTAAGTGGTTCAGATTCGTTCTTGTCGTTAAAGTATACCCATACTCTATAATTAGACCCTCTTTTAGCTAATTCAATTTTTTGTTGGTCAATTTTTTTTGAAAATAATATATAAGGAAATAAAATTATAAGAAAAGTTATCTTCATTTATATACCCAAGATAAGATTTGATAATGCTACGAGATCCATTATATCTAAGATACCAGTTCCATCTAAGTCACAGAAAAACAATTGAGAGTCAGTTGGTTCATCTCCAAATAACAAAAAATCTGCAAAAGCAAGGAGATCAAAAATATCCACAGTTAGATCTAAATTATAATCACCCATTAAGCCCATGGGGAAACCCATAATTGAAAAATCATCAAAGGTAAAACCGTCACCTTCTACAAAATTATCTGAGGTTTGGATAAAACGAAATCCAGATATTTCTTCACCTTCTAATTGATTCAAATATATAACCTCTTCAACCCAATCCTCTTGCATACCATCATAACCATGTTGACCTAAAGGTTGAGCGGGTTGCCCCGAACCTTCTTCAGTAAAAACTCCTTGAAGACTTACCCAACCTGAATCAATAATAAAAGCCTGAAAACGAACAAAATCCCAATTAGATTCAATGTCCCATTTTGCACTAAAAGTCACCATCGGGTTAGATAAATAATCAAGATTTATATACTGATTAAGCTCTGCAATCGTTTCTTGGTTCTCTTGATAATCACCATCTGGGCTATCGGATAAAGCATAAGATCCAGTTACAGCATCATCCGTAAGCCCCCAATCCCCATCAATTGTCCAATCTAGCAAATCATTTTCAAAACTATCATAAAATAGGGTATGAGGCTCACCAATTAAAAACTCAATTGTATCAATTCTTGAGTAACTATTTGCAGATTGTAATGAAATAATTATACCAGAGGATCCACCAGAATTAGCATTATTAGATATTGTAAATGGGAATGTAATATCATCTGAATCTCGTGCGTCTATTTCACTAATTAAATATGATTCCAATTCAAATGTAATCCAATCATTAAGTGGTATTAAATTAATCTGAATATCTCCATCAGAATTGCTAAGCCCACGATTTTGAATTAAAATTTCAATTTCATTTTCTTCACCTTGTTCAATAAACTCTTCTGAAATTTCGTAAGAATGGATAATTATATCCGAACCAGCAACAAATGAAAAAACTTTATTAGCATATAATTGATCTATACATAGTTGAGAGACATCATCTTCTGAAGGCCAAAACCCTTGTGATTGGGTTCCCACCTCTGGAGTATAAGCAATAATATTTTGATCGCCATACGTCCAATCCACCGCGTCCCCATTGACAGTATATCCAATCATTTCAAACCCTGTCCCATATGGATAACCATTGTATCTTGCCATTTCATTACCAATCTCCCTTAAAGTAGTTAGGTCTGGTTCATCAGGTAACGAAGCATCTCCATAAGCATGAATATAAACATTTGAAAAACTATGATAATGCAAAACATTCTTGAAATTATGACTCAATATAAAATCACGCACTGCTTGAGTTTCAGGCTCGGAAAAAGAAGATTCCCCACGATAGGTTGCTGAACATGGATCGGGTGAAGAGCCTGTGTCATTCGCTCCCCATCCATATCCATAATTTCTATTCAAATCAACACCACGCCCAGTACCATTACCGCAATTTGTATCAAGCCTATTTTTTCGATGCATTCCTCCTCCATTCGGCTCAATGGATTCATTATAAACATAACCATCTGGGTTAATAACAGGTATAAACCACATTTCACGATTATTGGTTAAATAAGTCAATTCAGGATCTGTACCATATTGTTCCACAAGTTGCTGAACAAAATAAAATAAATTCATCATACTTAAGGGCTCTCGAGAATGTGTTAAACCAGTATACAGAACCTCCGGCTCATCTTCATCATTATTTGGATTATCCGAAACCTTAAATGCCCAAATATCACGTCCCTCAATAGATTGTCCTATAACAATTCGTTCTGATATTAAATTTAGATATGCTGATTGAAGTTCGTCAAATCTTTCATTTAATTCATCCCACGTATAGTTGCCTTGCATAGAGCCCAATGGGAACTCACGTGAAATAGTAGATCTATTCCTTGATTTATAATGAGCTGTGAGGTCTGGTATTAATATATCTAGTTTTATTCCCAGCGATAACAGTTCAATTGTTTCATCTTCATTTACGGTCAGATCAATAAAAACATCTTTCTTCCCTGTCATATGATCGAGTGGTATTCCTAAACTCCCTATAGTATTTATAGTCTCAATTGTAGGTTCAAATACTCTTATAGATTGATAGATATCACTTGCAAAAACCAGATGTAATAAAATAATACATCCAGATATAACTTTAGATTGATTTTTCATTATACTATATATTGGATTTTATCCAATCTGTCGTCACTGACTTAGGACGAGTAATAGGTATACCAAGAGCACGCTCCCATACCATTTGTGAAATCATACCCATCGCGCGAGAAATACTAAATAAAACCGTGTAAAAATTGAATTCTTTTAATCCATAATAGTATAATAATGATCCTGATGCTGCATCTACATTGGGCCATGGGTTTTTTGCTTTACCATGTGCCTTTAACACCCCAGGTACAACTTTATATAGTAGATCAACTATCCCAAAAACATCATCATCCATTATATGCTTTTTCCCAAAATCTACAAAAGCCGAGAATCTTGGGTCTGCACAACGTAAAACTGCATGTCCGTATCCAGGAATGACCCTGCCACTATTTAATCTATTCCAACAATATTCCTTTAATTCATCATGTTCAGGTAGACCACTAAACTTATCCCTAATATTTAATACAAATTTTAGACATTCTTGATTAGCTAGGCCATGTAGTGGCCCAGCAAGCCCATTTAAGCCTGCTGATACTGCGTAATAAGGATCAGATAATGCGGATGCAACAGTATGAGATGCAAAAGCACTAACATTCCCCCCTTCATGATCACAGTGTAACATGAAATATAACTGCATAAGTTTTTGAAAGTCTCCATTATCATCTGGTAAACCAGTCATATGAACAAAGTTGCCAGACCAATCTTTACTGGGGTCAGGTGTAATTCTTTCACCTTTATTAAATCGTAATCTGTATATGCCTGCGCCAAGAGCAGGTAGCTTAGCTAAAAGTTTAATACCATCATCTAAAACTGCTTCCCAATATTCAGTTTTGGGCATACCATCATTATAGCGTTTATAAAAAATGCTTTCACCTTGCATAGCAAGAATACCTGTATTAAACATGGTCATTGGATGAGATTTTTTTGGCATTCCTTTCAATACATTCCATACATAATCTGGTACAGTAAGATGTGATGAAAATGCATCCTGCAGATCTCTTAATTCTAATTTATTAGGCAATGATCCAGTTAATAGAAGAAAAAAAACTTCCTCAGGTAAAATATGAGTAATCTCTGTGAGTGGTTTCCCTCTAATTATTAACCCTTTTTCAGCAGAAACAGAAGAGGTATCACAGACAAATGCCTTTATACCTCGCAATCCCGAGTATGCTTGTGAAACAGTAACATTACTTATTATCTTATCACCTTTATTATTAATAAGTTTTTTAATCTTATTTTGAATAGTCGGTATTTGTTTTTTTAATTCTTGTTTGAGCAAACTCATATTATTAATCCTGTTATAAAAGATATAATTAATTAATTATTGATTTTAATGTCATCATTATGGTTTGTTTTAAAACTAAGTTCTGTACTCTATTTTTAATTTGATCAACGAATTATTTCTAATTTTTATCAATAATTTTGGAAGTATCAACAGTGAAATTAATCGTTATATTTGTACAGTTATAATATTTATTCAAAATAATTTTCGCGCATACTCCAAATCCTCAATAAAATCTATTTCTATACATGGGAACTCAGAAACATCTTCATAGTACACCTCAGTTTTTTCCAATAGAGGTTGTATTGCAGCTTCGAAATAATCATTTTTACCACCTGCTTCAACCAGATTCTCCAATGATTGACAAAAAAAGGAATTGAAGCTTTTAGATAATTTAGCAATACCAATGAATTCACCTAAACATTGAGACTCTATAAGATTTTTCCCAATATCAACAATTTTATTTCCACCACCATCAATAACTTTGACTTCCTCTCTACCACAAGGTTTCACATCAACAGCAAGTGCAGTTTTATAATCAGATTGAAGCACTTGCGCAAACAATTCTAAGGGATAAACAACATCAGCATTCATTAAAATAAAATCATCAGATGCTAATATTGTTCTTGCTAAATAAACTGAATATGCTGTATTCGTTTCAAAATAATGGTGGTTTGTAATATACATAATATTGAGGTTAGGAAAATATTCTTCAATATAATTATATAGCATTTCTCTATGATATCCATTGATGATGATTATTTCATTTATTTCATATTCTTCAAGAGCACTTAACTGATGTTGGAGAATCGGTTTCCCCCCCACTTCAAGCAGACATTTTGGTATATTATATGTATGAGGATACAACCTTCTTGAAACACCTGCGGCTAAAATTATTGCTTTCATATGATATCTAAAATTACCTGATTCACGCTACCTGACCAATTGGTATTCCTGAGGAAGTAATTGCATCAACAACTCTTTTTGATGCTTGACCATCAACTTGGCCTAAATAAGTGGAACAAGCATTCAGTCTCTGTTTTGAAAGTCGGTTCGGATTGTTTAAAGTTGTATTAAGAATATTTTGCAATCTTTTTTCATCTTGGCAAACTTCAATAAAGTCTAAGGCCTCAATTCTATCGAGATCTAATCTTTTATCTAACAAATATGGAAATAATTTATATCTCCATCTTAGAGAATAATAAACTGTTTGTATAATTGGACGATTGAATGGTAAGAATTCAAAAATTGCTGATGAGTAATCTGAAATTAGTATATCTGATTTTAAGAACTGATCTATCAAGTTATATTTTTCAAATGAAACCAGATAAATATTTTTTTTGTTTTTAATTGAATATTCAAGGTTTTTCCTGATTCGTATGTATCTGGGTTTTGTCCAATAAAAATGATGTAATTTTATAATAATTTTATAAGATGAAAGATCATGAAGAAAGGGTATTGTTTTTTGCAAAGATGATGGAAAAAATGTTGGGGCATATAATATAGTAGTTTTTTTATTATCTCCTTTTTTATGATGCCAGTCAGTTTCCAATAAATCTAATTTAGTAAATCCTGTTACTGTTACAGGTAAATGATTTTCCGCCAATATTATTTTACGTTGTTCAGATTCAACACAAATCAAATCCATATCTTTGGTTAAATCTGAGTAATAGGAATTCTTCAATCCAATACCATGATAAACCATGACAGCAAAAGAATTACTTGATTTTATTGCAGCCAAACTTGATTTATTACCAATAAAAATCAAATCAAAATTCATATCATATAAAACCTTTCTCCTTTGACTCTCAAAATCACCAGAAATAATCTCCAAGCCTAATCTTTTCATTTCTTTTGCAAAGAGCCTTTTTTCAACTTTAGTAGTTTGAGCACGAATTGATCCAAAAATTCTTTCTTCACCTCTGTTTTTTATTTCCTTTATAATAGGTTCAAAATGTGGCAAGTAATACAAATATTCATGTTCAAATAAAATTCTCATTTAAGTACAAGTTTCCTTATCTGACGTTTCCGATACCAATTCATTGATTTAGGCTTAAGTTGACTCAATTCAGTTGATTTTAAAATATTTTCAATTCCCTTAATCACTCTTTCTGAAGATTTGCCATCAGAGTAAGGATGCAAATCATCAAGATACTCTTTTCTTGGCGTCTTAAATTCATTTGGATCTTCAATCGACCTTACCAATGCTCCATAAATATTTTCTGGATTAGTAATATCAATCCCTTTACCCTTGCGCGCAAATGCCCGATACGTAATAATAGGTCGATTTAGTTGAAGAAACTCATATGCAACAGAAGAGGTATCGGTCAACAAAATATCAGCAGCATACATCCAAGGTAAAATATCTAAATCTTGCACAATATTAAATTGATCTGATGAAAGTTTCTTATACTCTTGGATAATTTCTATTTGTTCCAAATCATGAAATTTTGCGATCCATTGCCAGCCTTTATTCTGGAGAATTTTTATCTCATTAATCAAATCAGATGACGATGTATATCGTTTTGAAAATGTTGGTGCGTAAAGAATGGTAATTTTTGAAGGGTCTAGTCCTTGTTCTATTTTAGCATCACTTAAAGATTTCCTTACACACATTGGATCTAATTTAGGCCAGCCAGTTTCCTTTACTAGGAATGAACCATATTGTTTTTTTAAGATTTCAAATTTATCTGTCATTTCAGGACCTGATGTACAATATAGGTCAAAAAAACCTGTGATATCATAATGCCCTCTTTTTTCTTCACATAGACCATGAAAAATTTGAACCTTTAAACCAGGCCAAAAATCAGGTACAACATTTCCTGGTACTATCACTGCATCAGGCTTGAAACCTAGAACATCATCATTAGAAAATAGGCATGGACCTTTTAAAGAAATGTTTTGAGCATCTCCTGCTTTATACCAGAAATATTCAATTGAGTTTTTATCACAATACATTTGTAGCGGTTCAATAATGGATATAGAATATTTTTTTGTTATAAAAAAGAGCAGTTTCATTTTTATTTTTGAAAGTTCAATGAGCAAAGTCTAAAAACAATTTTTTAATACCCTTCACAAGTCTAAAATGGGAATACCCAACAATTATTTATACCTTTAATATCCATAATCTTAACATACACTTAAGCTGTCTACGTAAACAATCATATTCAAAACCAAATTGTGCTGACAGTTTAAAATAGCTTAATGCTTTTTTATAATTTTTCACATTATACAATCTTTGTCCTGTTAGTTTATATAGTTTTCTGAAAATGTTTTTCTTGAAAAGTTCTGAAATTGGTTTTCTGTCACTTTTTTCAAGTGCTTGAAAAGTTTTTTGGAATAATTTTTCTTTAAATTGGTGCACTATTTCATAATCATGTGATATAGAAGATTGGTATTTTCTATAAGAAGCAAGCACTTTACCATGATAATACATTGGTTCTCCAGATATAGCATACCTCAGCCATAGATCCCAGTCTTCAACACGCAGAAAATGCTCATCAAAACAACCTGTTTTTATAAGTGAATCTCGTGTAACCATAACAGATAAAATTTCAATTCTATTTCTATTAATTAGATATATTATTAAATCTCTTCCTGTTAATATATTAAAATCTTGTTTAGGAATACTTGAAGTAGAAGCAATAGTAGAACCGTTGCCATTAATATATTCTACATCACTATGGATTAGTGAATAACTATTCCCATCCTCCATTATTTTCAGCTGAATTTCCAACTTATTTGGAAACCAATAATCATCAGAATCTAAAAATGTGACATATTTTGAAGATGATGATCGAATACCAAAATTCCTAGCAGCACTTGGACCACTTTCCCCAGAGTTATGTATTAATAATATTCTATTACTCTTTAAATGGGAAATATATTTTACTAATTTTTTTTTATAGATGCCTGATGAACCATCATTTACAATAACAATTTGATAATCATTTACTGTTTGACTAAGGACACTATCTATTGCATTCGTTAAATAATGAAATGGGGTATTTTTTACTGGAATGATTATATCAACTAGAGACACTTAGTAACTCTTCATATAGTTTTCGGGTTTTCCCAGCCATTACCCTAGAAGAAAAATATTTTTCAGCATGTTTTCTTGCATTTTTACTCATATTTTTCCATATCTCTATATTATCAAGTAAATGTATAGTATACTTGAAATAATCGTATACACTATCACAAAGAAATCCATTATAGCCATGGCGGATTTGATTTTTTATTCCACCTCTATTTTCAGTTACAATAGGTATCCCAAGCATCATAGCTTCAATCAGTGCAATGCTAAAGTTTTCCCCCATCCCTGAATTACAATTTTTTGATGTGAAATGTATGAATACATCCAATTCTTTCATTTTATCAATTTTATCAGATAATTTCACAACTCTCTTATCAATCTTAGTCCTTCTTATTATAGAATTCGGTATTCTTGGTAGTAACAAATCTTCTATTTTTTTCTTTGTTCCACCTATAAAATAAAATTTTATATCATCCCGATCTGCAAACTCATTTAGAATATCTGTCATTCCTGAGTCAATTTTTTCATCATCAACACGGCTTATACGGCCTACGGTAAACTGTTTATTTGGTAATTTTTTCTGATATTGATAGATGTTTTCATTTACTCCACCACTGATAACTTTTTTATTCTCCAATTTCGAATACTTGGGGAGTTTTGTGTAAAATTCATTTACAAATAAATTGCAATCAATGCTATCAAATAAAAAAGGTTTAGATAGCTTATGAAAAGTAAAGATTACTTTATATTCTAATTCAACTTTAGATTTCCAGACTTGCTTTAGACATTCTCTCCCTCCACCGCCAAAATGTATTTGAACAATTTTAGGTCGTACAATTTCTAAAAACTTTTTTATATTGCCTGTGTAAGCTTTTACATCATTTCTAAAACCAAATGTCCTACCTCTTTCATACCATATGTATTGTTCATAATCTTCCAAATTATCAACAATCTCAAACATATAATTATTTGCTCCACCAGCACCAATACCTCCATTTTTTACATGTACAATCCGATGACTGCGGCTACGTTTAATAGATGCTCTTAAGAAAGGAAATCTAAATGTATTAATAATTGACTTTTTTAAATATCTTCTGAAATTATTTATCATCAATAACCACCACTATGATTATACATCGAAATAATCTTTACCGCATTGAGAAATAAAATCTATCGCCCTATTTGTACTCTGACCATCATTAAAATAAAAACAATCCATAAGTAATTTTTTATACACTTTTTTATAAGGTTGCTCTTTTAAATTAAAATCAATCTTCTCTAAAATAAATTCTATATTTTCTGGATCTATAACATCTGATTTACCTAATATAGTCATTTCGCTAGGCATAGCATGTAGATCTTGATCTTCTTCTGTTTTAACTCTGATAATGGGCTTCCCTGTAATTAGAAATTCATAAATAAGTGATGATGTGTCACTTATAAGCATATCAGAAGCAGCAAAAACCTCCATTGTATCTTCATTTAGGATATTATTTGGATTTGAAAAATAAATATTACCTATATCCTCTGAATAGGACCAAAATTTAAGCAATGGTAGTAAGTGAGTATCAAAATGATGTGGTCTAACTATTAAATTATATCTTCCTGAAAGTTTTCTAGCAAGTTTAAATACTAGTTTTCTTAGGGTTCCACCACCCCATTTCCATGTAGGTGCATAGAGTACTACAGGCAGAGATTTATTTTTTACTCCAATAAAACTAAGATATTTTTTTTTATTTTTAATATCCAAATAATCATCAAAACGAGGGTTGCCTATTGGGATGAGACGCTCCTTTGTGATATTAATACCTACATCATTAAGTTTCACTAGATGTTTTGGCCCTGAAATAAAGTGGTAATCATAACTAAGTAAAATTTCAGGGTTCCCACCATATTTTTTATCTCCCGTCCCATGACCAATAAATATTTTAACTACTTGGTCACATCTATTAATTATACGAGTATTTGATTGTGATATAAATATACCTTTCAAATCATTTAAGTTTTTAATATCACGTCTAATAATTCTTGGTGCTCTATTTTCTCGTTTTTCAGAAAGAGTAATTCCCTGCCTCAAGTGCCATTTAAACCTTGCTAACTTCCTATAATTGGAAACAATAAAAGTCCCACCTATTTTTTGATATATTGTTTTTGCATATGAAAGTTGATAAACCTGATTAGAAAGAAAAAATAGATTCATTTTACAATCTGTCGAATTTTAATGAATTAAATTAATGATTCATTAATTCATTAAAGGATTCTGGTGTGTCTATATCCATCCAAAAGGAATTTTTTATATCTATTCCTCCCATACTACCATACTTAATCAAGTAACGGCAAGCATCCGATAAACTAAAATCTTTTTTATTATTTAATTTTTCTAAAACATTAAAAAATTGATAATTACATTTAAAAACCCCACAATCAATTGCATCATACACTGATAGATCTTTTGACATTGAAGTCAACCGCATGGGGTTATCTTTCTCAACAACTACTTTCATTGCATCATCGATATCAAAAACTTGATCCACTCTAAAGTCTAACCCAACTATCGCTTCGAATTTATCAAGATCAGCTCTAAAAACTTTCGAGAATAAATCTTCACCGTAAATATGATCACTCATAGATATCATGAAAGGTTCTCCATATTTTATATAAGGTTTACTAAGAAGGACACTTATACCATTTGCTTTTTTCCAATTAGAGTTATAAACAAATTCGATCTCAACCTCAAGCCCCAATTTTTTAATTGATGACATAATATATTTATGTTGATAACCTATAATAACTATAAACTTTTTGATATTTACAGCGCAAGCATTTTCAATAATTGTTTGAATTATTGTTTTACCGTTTACTTCTAAAAGAGTTTTTGGGACTCCTTGGGTCACTTCCCGTATCCTGCTGCCTGATCCTGCAGCAATAATCACTAACTGCAATTGTTATTCTTCATCAAAATAATCCAAACCCAAATGGGTTATCAATTCTTCATTCATAATATGTCTTAAAGTATTTTTTAGTTTCGCCAATTGGACAAACAAATCATGTTCAGGGTATAGCTCTGGCAGAGTCATAGGACTTTTGAAATAAAATGATAACCACTCTTGGATACCTTTCATTCCAACTCGTTTAGCTAAATCTAAAAATAATATTAAATCTAATACAATAGGTGCTGCAAGAATGCTATCGCGACATAGAAAATCAACTTTTATTTGCATCTTATAACCCATCCAACCAAATATATCAATGTTATCCCAACCTTCTTTATTATCACCTCTTGGGGGGTAATAATTAATTCTAACCTTGTGGTATAATTCATCGTATAACTTTGGATATAATTCTGGTTGAAGTATCGTATCTAAAACACCTAGTTTACTTTCTTCTTTTGTTTTAAAAGCATCTGGATCATCGAGTACTTCTCCATCGCGATTCCCAAGAATATTTGTAGAAAACCAACCATTAATTCCAATCTGTCTTGCTTTAAGACCAGGAGCTAAAATAGTCTTCATTAAAGTCTGACCTGTCTTGAAATCCTTGCCTGCAATTGGTACTCTATTAATTTGAGATAATTCAATCAATGCATCAATATCTATTGCTAAATTTGGAGCACCATTTGCAAAAGGGACTCCTTTTTTTAAAGCCGCATAAGCATAAATCATACTAGGTGATATTGCGGGGTCATTATTAGAAAGACCATCTTCAAAATTTTTCAAAGAGGAATGTACATTCCCAGGTTTGAAAAATATTTCGGTACTTCCACACCAAATCATGATATTTGAACGAGTATTATTTTTTGCAGAAAAAATATCAATGTCGTTCATTACTTTTTCTGCCAATTCCATCTTATTTTCAGCAGATTTAATAAAATTCCCATCTATATTCCTGACATATTTTGGATCAAATACAGCTGGCCATATCTCAATCGCATTTAATTGGTTACGTAGTTTTTCAATGATATTAACATCTAAAACCTTTGACCTGATACAAATATCAAAAAGGCTTTCTTTGTTAATATCCCAACCACCAAAAACTAAATCATTTAAATTTGATAATGGTACAAAATCTTTTATCAGCGGCACTCTATTTTCAGTTCTTTTACCTAGACGAATAGTTCCCATTTGGGTCATACTACCGATTGGCTCTGCAATCCCTTTTTTAATTGCTTCCACACCAACTATAAATGTACTAGCTACTGCTCCAACACCCGGAATTAGTACCCCTAGATTCCCATTTGGTTCTGAAATACTCAATTTCTTTTCTCCTTATAATATCAATAAATTAATTAATCAGTAAATCTACCAATTCTAAACTACCATTATTGAATATTGATTTTTTATTTAGTTGAATTTTCAAACTGGACATTATATAGATTATAATATGTTCCTTTTAAATTGTATAAACTTTTATGATTTCCTTTTTCAACTATTTTACCATCTTCCAAAACAATTATTTCATGCGCATTTCTAACAGTGGAAAATCTATGTGCAATAACAAGGACTGTCCTTTTTTTCATCAAATTTTCTAATGCATTTTGGACTAATAGCTCAGATTTAGAATCTAAGGCTGAAGTGGCTTCATCTAAAATTAACAATGCCGGATTCTTATAAATTGCTCTTGCGATAGCAATCCTTTGT
This sequence comes from uncultured bacterium, assembly GCA_964511215.1. Classification (GTDB taxonomy): domain Bacteria; phylum Fidelibacterota; class Marinisomatia; order Marinisomatales; family UBA1611; genus CAZEER01. Next base: position 30,587 of record CAZEER010000013.1, read on the forward strand.
CTTTGACCACCAGATAATTTGACTCCTCTTTCTCCTACAATTGTATCAAATCCATTTTCTAAATTATTTATAAAATCAATTGCATTAGCGCCTTTAGCTGCCTCAATTAATTTCTCATCATTTATAATATCACTACCATAAGTAATATTCAAACTAATTGATGTATCTAAAAGTATAGTTTCTTGAGATACGATACCCATCATTCGTCTTAATGAATTTATCTTGAATTGCCTAATATCCTTTTGATCAATATATATCCCTCCTTCACTAATATCAAAGAATCTTGGAATTAAGTCCGCTATAGTAGATTTCCCTGACCCACTTGAGCCCACTAAGGCAATTGTTTTTCCTTTAGGAATTCGAAAATTAATATCTGACAATCTAAAGGAATCACTATCGTATGAGAATCCTACTTTTTCAAATCTTAACTCCGTTTCAATTTTTTTTATTTCATCAATCCCCACATCATTCACCTCTGGATTTTCATCTAAAATACCAAAAATACGTTCTGCTGAAGCATATCCATTTTGAAGAATAATGTGTACATTACTCAAAGACCTTATTGGACCCAGCATAGAAAATAAAAGAAACATGAATCGTAGAAAGTCTTCAGATGAAAGCGTTGATCCAATGATGATTTCTGTACCTCCGAGCCAAAGAAGTAAAACAGCCATCGAAACACCAATTGTTTCAATTATCGGAGAAGACATTAGATGCAATTTTGATGATCTAAAAAGAAGATCAAAATATTTCCAGGATTCACGATTAAAACGGTTAATCTCGTGTTCTTCCATAGCAAATGCTTTTACAATTCTTGTGGATGAAAGGATCTCTGTAATAATACTTAATATTCCACCAATCTGCTTAGTATTACGCCTCGCTTTCCTCCTAATACTTTGCCCTATAACTTGTATTACTATTTGGGAAAAAGGAATAATTAATAAGGCAATTAACATCAATTTCCAACTAATAATAAATAATAAAGCTGCAAAAGCAATAATATTTATAGGTTCAACTATAATTTTTTGAAATGTAGTTCCAATCGATTGATTCAACGTGTTAACATCGTGAATTATTATTGAAGAAAGATCACCAAATTTTCTTCGATAAAAAAAAGATAATGACATTGTCTGTAAATGTCCATAAATATGATTCCTAAGTTTTGTTACAATCCTTAATTGGACATATGACATGCATAAATTTTTCAAATACAAAAAAACGTTTTTAAAAAGGAAGATAATTATAATACTTATACATAAAATTTTGAGGGTTTCAAGATTAGACTCTCGCAATATAAAACCATTAACCATCATCTTTAATTTTTCATTGATTGTATTACTATCTTGATTTAGTAATATTTTTTGATCTATTACAAGTTGATCAAAATCCATTAAAACATTATTTACTAATGACGCAGTAAGCCATATTGCAACACTGTTAAAGATGACAAACAATAATCCATTAACTAATGAAACTGTCATAAAAAACCATTCAGGCTTAATAAATTCAAATATCCTTTTTAAATCTGATTTTTTCTTTCTCATTGTCTTATTAATTTAAAATGAGGTACCCCTGCTTCGAGAAAACGTTCTCCAATTTTTTCAAATCCTAATTTGGTATAAAAATCAACGACTTGCTCTTGTGCATGCAAATAAATTTTACTTTCACTACTTAACGAATTGATTATGCAATTAACTAAGGCTTTTCCAACTCCTAAGTTTCTGTATTGTTTCAAAACTGCAAATCTTTCTAATTTTATTCCTGATTCTGTTTCTCTGTATCTAGCAGTTCCAACATAATTTTTTTTATATAAGGCGACATAGCTTTTAGCAATAATTCGACTATCGTCCATTTCTAATTCTTCCGGTATATTTTGTTCCTTAATAAACACCTCTCTTCTAATATCGATGCATATTTTTTTTTCAAAAGTTGCTGTAACAAACTTTACTTTGATTCCCATAATCTAAATTTCATATTTCACACATAAAATTCATATAAAAACATTGTAAATACTATCCTTAATAATAAAAAGTAAATTTATGTATGAAGTCTGCTGGAATTTATATTCATATTCCTTTTTGTTCCATAAAGTGCATGTATTGTGATTTTTACTCAATTACAGAAAAAGGAGACATTATTCAAAAATTTATTGATGCAATTACCAAAGAAATAGATAGATGTACAATAGATGTTTCTGAATGGTCGTTAGATACAGTATTTATAGGTGGTGGGACACCAAGTATCCTAGAAGTAAATGAAATTGAAAAAATTCTTTCATCTCTCTACAAAAATTTTGATTTATCTAATTTAAAGGAAATAACCTTAGAGGCAAATCCTGGTGAAGCACCTATAGAACGTCTTAAGTCTTTAAATTATTTGGGAATTAATCGTTTATCAATCGGCGTCCAGTCGTTACAACCTGAATTATTAAAATTTTTATCACGTATACATGATAGTAAACAAATTTATGATACCTTTGACAATGCAAGATCAGCTGGGTTCCAAAATATAAATTGTGACTTAATTTATTCAATACCAGATCAAACATTAGAAATGTGGCTAAATGACTTAGAAGCCATTATTAATTTAGAACCTGAACACATTTCCGCATATACACTAACTGTTGAAAAAGGAACTGAGCTATTTAAAATGGTTGCAAATAAAAATGTACATATGCCTGATGATAGTCAAAATAGTGAGTGGTTCATAAAGACTCGTGATAAGTTAATTTTAAATGATTATCATCCATATGAAATTTCAAATTTTTCAAAACCTAATCTTGAATGCCGGCATAATCTTCATTATTGGAGAATTGAGCCATACCTTGCTTTTGGACCTTCAGCACATGGCTTTGACGGCTATAACCGTTGGAATAATGTAAGAAATCTTAATAATTATATAGAAAAATTGACTTCCGGGGAACCACCCATATCAAAAATAGAAAAATTAACACTATTAGATAAAATAAATGAATATATTGGTTTTGGGCTACGAATGGATAAAGGAATTACTCTTGATAAAATACCACAACCTTTTCGAAAGAGTTTTGAAAGTAACTTATTATCTATTGATAAAAAATACCCTAATTGTTTTTTAAAGATTGGCGCAAATATTGCACTGTCACAAACTGGTTTACTTTTTTCAGATCAAATTATACCTGATTTATTATTGTGAAATTTTTTGTAAAATATCAAACCCGAATAGTAAGACTAGCAATATACCAGTAAAAAATATAAACCATGATTTAATTGTTAGATTATATCGCAAAATGTGGTATATCGCAGCTATTCCATCTTTCCAGGTTATCTTTTTCCCATCATTATAGGTACGTCCATTATAAGAAATTGGTAATTCATAAATTTTCAGATTTGCTCTTGCTATTTTAGCTGTAAACTCTGGCTCAAAACCAAAACGATTAGATTTTAATTCAAATTCATTTAGGATCTCTCTGCGAAACATTTTATAACAAGTTTCCATGTCGGTAAGATTCAAATTAGAAAACATATTCGACATTAGAGTTAACATTTTATTCCCAATATAATGCCAAAAATATAATACACGGTGGGGACCACCAATGAATCTACTACCATAAACAACATCAGCCTTCCCCTCTAATATCGGTACAATTAATTTCCTATACTCTTTGGGGTTATATTCTAAATCTGCATCTTGGATAATAATAACATCACATGTTGCAAGCTCAAATCCTTTCCTTATAGAATATCCTTTTCCCATATTCTTTTTATTTTTAGAAAAACGAATACTTATTTGCTTATTAATTTTACTAGTCTCATTAATAAAATCTTTTATTATTCCTAAACTATTATCTTCCGAAAAATCATCAATTATAATGATTTCATTTACAAAATCAACGCTAGAAACAGCATTAATAATTGTTAGAATAGTATCTTGCTCATTATAAACAGGGATAACTACTGATAAGGATGGAAAATGTATTGGATTATTCATGACTAAGGCTAAAGTTTAATTCATTATATATTCAAGATAATTTTAATAAAAATTTCTTTTTTAATATGGATTTTCGATTTTCTGGATTAAAAAAATTCTTTTTTAATTTACTGATACGTGTGTGTTCAAAAATTTTTAATATTTCAACACTTTGATTAGATTGTAATAAACTATTGTAACCTTCTTCATTCGTATAAATAATCATAGGTTTGTTCAATTGTTCTGATTGAAAATATTCATTATTTATATATTTTGTATTTAAATCCAAATAAAAATTAAATGAACGACTTTTATATGTTTTATTATCTTTATAAAAATAAAGACTATCTATATCAGCGTTTAAACTTTTAAGATACTTTGCAGCTTTTGATTGTGACTGGTAATTCATCAAAGGCTTTATGAAACCAATATTAAATGCATAATTAAATAATATACTTATGGCAACTGAGGGAATTAACAGTCTTACCAGATTATCATTTTTCGAGTACAAATGCCAGTATCCAAATACCATTAAAATTATTAATGGTATGAAAAAAAACGATATTTTGGGAGGGAATACATATGAGACTAATCCAAATATAAAAATTAACATGAAAATAGAAATACCTACCTGGATCAAATATATCCTTAAGTATGTTTTTACATGTTGACAATATTCAACAATAATAATACTCGTGAGGATAGAAGCAAAGGGGAAAACACAATATATGTAATGCGGTAATTTATAATTAGATAAGGATAGCAGAACTAGTGGCACAAAAAATCCAGCGTATGAGACTATTTCTATTTGACCTTCAGGCCATTTTCTAAATAATAGATCTTTTGTACATCTAAAAAAGGACCATATAAAAATACCAGTCCACGGAAGAAATGAATACAGAAATACATTAAATAAATAGAACGGCCCCGTATTATTTGACCATCCACTTGCTCCTGTTATTCGTCCAAAACTCTGGGTCCAATAAAAAAATTCTAAGCCATAAAAACCAAACTGTGTATATAAACCATAAGACATCGGTAGCAAACAAAATATTATAATTAAAATCCCTGCAAATAGTTTAATATCAAATATAAGATTTATTTTTTTTTTCATTAATAAATCAATACCAATGATAGCTAATGGTATAACCATTCCTAAAGGTCCTTTCCCCATCATCGCAAATGAAATTGCAATACAACTTAAAACAAGGTTTCTCCATTTATTATTTTTAAAAAATAAATCCAATTGCCATATAGCTGTCATCATGGGGCCCATCATATAAATTTCAGTTCGTACGTCACCATTCATAATACACAACCCAATACAAGATGAAAGGACAACTGTTGCTGTGTATGCTACTTCTTTTGAGTAATACAATCTTGAAAATTTGAATGTTGAATATATAGTTAATAGTGAAAAAAGAAGTGATGGTAATCTATAAACTATATCTGAAGCTCCAAAAATTTTAAAAAATAAAGCTGAGCACCAGAATATCAATGGGGGTTTATCTAAATAAAAACTCCCATTATCAAAAATATGCAAGATATTATCACCTCTTAATAGTTCTCTACTTATTGATGCATATTGCATTGCATCTATTTCCATCATAGGATTAAACAGTACAAATATGTAACTGCTAAACAAAATAAAAATCATATACTGCATCAATTAAAAATAACTATACTGCAAGAGTAAGGGAAATCGGGCAGTGGTCAGAACCCAACACATCATGTTGGATGTCTGCATCTATACATTTATCTAGCATTTCTTGATTTACAAAAAAATAATCAATCCTCCACCCTACATTCCGTTCTCTCGCACCAAATCTATATGTCCACCAAGAATAACGTCCTCCTTCATCATGGAATAATCTAAAAGTATCCATCCATCCATGAGAAATATAAAGATCTAATTTTTCTCTTTCTATTGGCATAAAACCTGATGTGTTAATATTTTCTTTTGGCCTAGCTAAATCAATTGGTTGATGTGCCGTGTTCCAATCTCCAGTTACTATAACATTATTACCCGATTCTACATGCTCATTGATTATAGGTAACAGATCATCATAAAAATCCAACTTATACTTTAAGCGATTATCATCTTTTTGACCATTTGGAAAATAAATATTAAATAATAAAAAACCTTCATGTTCTGTAATAAGAACTCTACCTTCATCATCATATTTTCTAATACCTAAACCTTCTTGAATATAGAGAGGTTCATGTTGACAAAATGTTGCAACACCACTATAACCTTTTTTAATTCCTGAATGCCAGTAAGTATGATATCCATGATCATAAAGTATTTCCGATGTAAGCTGTTCTTTGTGCGCTTTTGTTTCCTGCAGACAAATAATATCAGGTTTTTCTTTCTCTAAATATTGTGGGAATCCTTTTTTGAAAGCTGCTCTTACACCATTTACATTCCATGAAATGAGTTTCATAATTATGATCCTTAATTAAAAATTAATTTCTATTTTATATCACTCTTTTTATAATAAAGAATTTATTTAACTTTTATTAACATTTATTTAGAATTAGTTATGGCACAAAAACGAAAAGCAATAGGTAAAAGAACGCAATTATCCAAATTCAAAGAATATAAATTTGAAATAAATGTAATTATATTATTAGGGGTGGGAATATTTCTTTTAGTAGAAGACTTTGAGATTAAACACTTTATAGCAGTTCGTATTAGATTTATTCTTATTTCCATTGCAGATATAATAGGTATTTTACGCGATTCTATTATCAATAATATCAAATTACTCGAGATGTCTGATTTAGTAGGTATTATATTTATTACTTTTGCTATTTTTCTTATTGTTAATCGGTGGCGTGAAAAAATAATAAATCAATTTTCAGTATTAATAGAATGTCCAAAATGTGGTGAAAAACTTCATCGAATACATAAAAATAATTTTCAAAGATTTTTTGGTTTATTATTCTTTCTAAATATAAAAAACTATAAATGTAATTCCTGCGCATTCAAGGGATTTAAACTAACTAAGCAATAAATTATAAAGGAGAATTAAATGGAATTAAAAGAAATGATAATCAATGATATTAATAATAATCGTATTATTCTTTATATGAAAGGAACGAAGGAAATGCCTATGTGTGGTTTTTCCAATTCTGTGGTGCAAATACTAAATCATTATGGAGTTGAATACAAAGATGTTAATGTACTTGAGGATCCAATGATAAGAGTCAAACTTAGTGAATACTCTAATTGGCCTACTATTCCTCAACTATTTGTTAAAGGTGAATTAATTGGTGGTGCTGATATCGCCATGGAACTTCATCAGAATGGCAATCTTCTTGATATTCTTGATACATCAGAAAAATAATGAATTGTAATAGAAAAATGAGTTGGAAGAGGCTTTTTTTATAGGATAAATTTCCCTGCTATATTCTATAAAATTGTTAACTATTTTTGGCCCGTTCGTCTAGTGGTTAGGACTCCAGGTTTTCATCCTGGCAACAGGAGTTCGATTCTCCTACGGGCTACTTAAGCCTCACATTTATTGTTTGGTCTTTATTTTTATGTATCATCATCTCGCTTTACATAAACTAAAAATCGTGATTCAAAAGAACTATAAAAAACTCCAAGTCCTCCTTCAAAATTCGAGTCAGGCAATAAATATATATTTTGCCCAACAGGGTCACCACTGAAATATTCAAAATATGATTCACTTGTTGCTTTAAAAGTCATGAGGTTTAATCCATAATAATCAAAATAAAGCCACATGATTTGTGTGGGCGATTCTTCAATATTCCATTGCCAGGGATTAACCCTATATGGAATATTTTCCTCTGTCCTTGGATAAGATCCTTTCCAAACCCTAAATCCTAAAGTTGTATCGTATATTAGATTTATAAAAACACTATCTCTAATTTCATTAAAATTATAGTCATAAAACAAACCACTATCTGAGTCTACAAAACTTGGAGCATTCATATTACCTATAGTCTGTAAAGGTTCTAAACTTTTTTTATCTGCATCTATTGCATAGCTTAAAATTTTAATAGTTTGATAATTCTCCGAATCAAAATCGACACCAAACATCGGGTAACTCGCAAAACTTTTTGTGAAACAATCTCCAAAACGATACGTAACAGTATCAATATTAATTTCATTTTGATAAATAAAATTTTCAGTGTCTGATGCCAATAACAATAACTGTTCAATAGATAGGCTATCTAAATTATTTACATCTATATTACCTGTCTCCAATACAGAACCATCTGGACAAATATAATCACCCAAATCTGCTGAACGAATATTCATTTCCGCTGGAACTGAAGTCTCGGCAATCACGGAATCCATATTATGGTTCACAACTAACCGATATGTTTCCCCTGGCTCAATTATATAATTCCAGTAATTCACTAAGTCATCGGAGGAAGCTTCATCAGAAATAGGGAAATATTTCCCAGGTCCTACGTTATAAAATTCGAGGACACTATCAGTTGAATTTTCAATTAATCTCACTCGGGCATCATCGATCCACAAATCACTCGTTTGGACATTTTCCTGAATACCTGCTGTTTTAGAAACAAGTACTGTGTCAATCACAGGAAAGTTAGCTGAAATAGAAGCAAAGATTACTAGCTTGTCTTCATATTCTAATTTCTCTTCATCAAAACTACAAGACTGAAAGATTAACACTATCATAATAAATTTAATTATATGTAAATATTTCATTTTAAAACTCCCACGTAAATCCAAAGGTCGGTATAATTGGAAAGAGAGAGAGGTCTCT
>CAZEER010000014.1:0-38633 GCA_964511215.1 uncultured bacterium
CTATAGGTGCCCCTGGCGAATACATCATTTGTGCATATACATATGCTGACACACTCTATGCCTTAGGCACTGGTACGTCTTATGCAACACCTCTCACTGCAGGTGCTGTTGCATTAGTAAAGTCTGTTATCCCTAATGCGACTAACGAGACCATTATATCAAAAGTCGTAAATACCGCTGAATACTATCCAGATATGGAAAGAGATTGCGTAGGACAATCAATAGAAGGTTTGGTTGGTTCAGGACAGTTAAATATACACAGGGCAGTTCTGGCGTGTACGTACCCTGAATTATTGGCTCATGATATTGCATTCCAATCGGATGGTGATTTTTTAAGCCCTGGTGATACAATTGTGATTGATATGACTATTACCAATAGTTTAGGTTTTGAAAATGCGGAAAATGTGGTTGCGACTTTATCTACAAGTGATCCAATGCTAACGATTGTAGATGATCAAATTGTGTTTAATGATATTATCCTAAATGGAGAAGAACAATTAGTAGAATGGATTATTATAGCAGATTCGAGTGCTTTGTTAGGTGACAGACCTTTTAATCTACATTTCAGTGCTACTGCAGGAGAGGTATCCTATGAGAATAATGTAGAATTCAACCTACATCTTTCTTTAGGACAATTTGGTTATCCAATAGAAAATGTAAATATATTAGCCTCGCCTATTATAGCAGATCTAGATGGTAACTCTCTCAATGAAATTTATTTTGGATCTGATAGTTTAGTGCACGGGAAATGGGTAGGTGGATTTGATGTTGGAGGTTTTCCTTTTATCGCTGATAGTAAAATAAGCTCAAGTATTGCATCAGGGGATTTAAATGGAGATGGTGATAAAGAGATTGTGTTTGGAACAACTGATGGAATTCTTTACGCATTAAATAAAACTGGTGCTCCGCATATGACACATGACCAAGGTAAAGAAATTATTGATGTCCCAGTTCTCTCTGATTTAGACCAGGATGGTGATTTGGAGATTATTTTTGTTGCAGTAGATGATACGAGTAGTGTGCTTTATGTAATACAAGATAATGGTGAAGATCTCACTGGTTTCCCCATTGAGATATCTGAAAAAATGATTGTAGGACCTGCTGTAGCAGATCTTGGAAATGATATGGTATTAGATATTATAATTGCAACACTGGATAGTAATCTATACGTAGTTGATAGAGAAGGTAATTATCCAAGTGGTTTTCCTTACACGGCTACTTCTGGTTTTTCTTCACCAGCTACTCTTGTTGATCTGGACGGTGATCAGGATTTAGAAATTATCATAGGTAGCGAGAATGGAGTCCTACATGTTTTAAACCATGATGGAACAACAATGAACTCATTCTCAGTTAACTCTGCAATTAGAGGTGGAGCATCTGTAGCTGATATTGATGGTAATGGAAACTTTGAAATACTTTTTAGTAGTGAAGAAGGGCATATTTATGCATGGGACGCAATTACAGGTACAGAGGCTTTAGGTTGGCCAATCAATAGTGGACTAGGGGCAATGAGTGAGCCAATTACAATAGACTTAGATAATGATGGTGATCTGGAAATAATAAATACAACTATTTATGGTATGGTAACAGTCAGCCACCATGACGGAAGTCCTTATGAAAATTTTCCATTAACTGTAGATGACAGTGTTACCTCGACACCCGCAATCGGTGATTTGGATAATGATGGTGACTTTGAGTTAATAGTTGGAACATCATCAGACCTGCAAGTCATCGATATAATGCAACAGAAAGGAGAGAGGTATGCATGGAGTGCCTATCGCTCTAACAACCACAGGGATGGTTTCTTTGATGTTACTCTGGCCTCTACACAGGAAAATGGATCAAATCTTCCTCTCGAATATAGCTTGGGGAAAAACTATCCAAATCCATTCAACCCTATTACAAAATTCAGTTATAGCCTACCTGAAGATGGAAGGGTAACCATCACTGTATTTGATATCCAAGGGAGACTGGTAAAAGTCTTGATTGATAGAGATCAATCAGTGGGTTATAGATCCATTGCATGGGATGCTACTAATCATTTAGGAAGAAAGGTAACAACAGGTATTTATTTTTATAGGATGCAGTCAGGGAATTTTAGTCAAACCAGAAAAATGATTTTACTTAAATAGTGGGAGTTACATTGAATTTTTTTTTTAATTTGTTCCAAAAATTGATGAAGTGCCTGTTTTTAACCATTATAGTCTTAGAATGTCTTCTTGCCCAAAAAATGCCTTATGGTGAGCCCAAATTTTTTGAGATGCATGTAAATATAGATATTCCTGAACAAAAACTGAGTGTCCCTTCAACTATTGAACAAAGTATTTTTGAAAAAATTCAACCGATTCAATATCAAGAAAGAGACTACTACTTTTTAAAAATACATTTAAATAACAATGATCCAGTGCATTTCAGGCTTATCAAAAATAATATTATAAATGATATGGATATTTTCTTCATTAATTTAGATACAAGGGGTTGGCTGGGGCCTTATTCAACTAAAGTGATTAAAAACAATTCTAATCCTATTTCGGGGGGGGTAAATGCCAGTGACATACTAATAGAAATTTCAGTTCCTAGTGGTAACACTATAGCGTGGCCTATTGAAAAAATAATTGAGCCAGAAAAACGTCCCGAAAATTTTAAAGAAATCATGGAAGAGATAGGTCACACCGAATTATCACCATTGAAAAATCAGTTAAATAGAACTAAAAAACTCAATAATCACAAGAAAAATTACAGATCACATCAGCGCGATCATTTAAGGAATATTTTGTTATGCGGATATTGGCCTCCAAGCAATGAAAGCGTACGTCCTTTTAGTGCAAATGAGATATTAAACCCAGGTGGTTGGGTAGGAGATAACTGGGAAGATAGGGGCTATGATATTCATTCTTTTTTTCCCACATTTGATCCTCCTGATTGCGAAAATTGTGGTATGGGAAGTGGTGACCTTGAAGTTGACTATCAGGATACTTCAGAAGATTGGTGGAACATTGTTGATAGTATTAACCCTATAGCAATTATTACCTTCAGCAGAGGAGGAATTGATTATAGGTGGGAGATAGAATGGATGACAACTAATTGGATAGAGTCAGAATGGATCGAAGATTTTGAAGAACCGACCTATCCAACACCTAGTCCTCCAGACTCGACATGGCCTCAAAATGCACCTCGCTATTCCTCCTTGCCAATGGATTCCATTGAGTTGGCAATGAATCTATCAGGGCTTAATCTATATCCAGTGATCGATTATACATTTGGGACAGGTAACTATCTTTCTGAGTATTTGGGATACCATGGGGTTTGGTATAAGGCACAAATGGACTCTTTGGATCAGCTCGACAGATCCTGTTATCTTGCAGGTCACATCCATGTAGGTGGTCTCGCGGATTGGGAAGAGGCACATGAAGCAGTAAAAATCACTTTAAGAGAAGTCATTGAAGTACTCGATAATAACATACCTCTGATAGGAGATGTTAATGCGGATGGGCATTTATCAATATTAGATATATATTTTCTTCTTTCGTACTTAATGGGAGAAGTCAACTTTGATAGTAATGGGATAATTATAGCTGATGTTAACTTTGATTCCAATGTTGATATAATAGATTTATTGCGATTAGCAGATAATTTAATGGATTCATAGTTGTAAATAATTTTTAAAAATTACTGCATGATCTGTTCTGCTAATAGATTAATATCATTTTCATCAACTATACCATCTCGATTTATATCAAACCTAAATAGGTGAAACATATCTAAATCTGAACTAGTAGATGTATCATAGTCAGCTATATAATTCAAATCTAAGATATTAACCTCGTCATCTAAATTTGTGTCTCCTGAGATCAAGTTAGTTGCAAACTGCCAATTATGTTTTCTCACCTTATAACACTTTATATCAGTTGGAAATTCTATTTCTAGCACAATGTTTTTATCATAATCAACTTCGGTTATTACTGCACCCTGATGAAGCATTGTGCCCCAGTTGATTAGTGTATTGTTATTTGGGAGTCTTTGTACGCTTCCCATTGCAAGCCCAAGGTGCTCTTGGGGATGAAAAAATTCCCAGACTAGATTTGCTGTTTTTTCAGTTTCATCGATCTCATATTCTACTACCCTTGATATGGGAGGATAATGCTCATTACCATTATCAAAGAGCAAAATATTTCCATTTTCAATTCGTCTAACATCATGTTGTTTACTAAATCCATTTAAACTATCGTTGGAAATATTGAATTCATTATTTGGGCCCCCAAAGTACCATATGATATCTCCATTGTTTCTATTTATCTTAATAATTTCACTACTTCTTCTATTTGATATAATGATATTTGAATCACTATCAATATGTATACTATTACCATGCATCCATTCTATCCTTTCAGCTGTTAGATCTAGATTTGTGTAATCTGCAATATTTAGATGCTCCCAAGCATTCCACTCAAAAATGAGATTATGGTCTGAAGAAAATTCTTGCAGAACAAGTATTATTATTTTTGTATTATTGTTACCACCGGACACTATCTCACTCATATCCACTGTAATTGAGTCGTATGCTTGGAGAAAATACGTACCATCTTCCAAGAGTTGTATATCATGGTAATCTGCACCATAGCCATTTACGCAGGCTAATGTATCTGTTTCAATCATATAATCATTTAATAATATCCATTTTTGTTCAATTTTATGAAAATAAGACAACTTATTTTGAGATGGTTTAAAGTCTAATCCCCGGGGACCACAATTTACAAACCAAGAGGGATTTAGAGATGAATCAATGACTGCCATATATCTTGGGGGAGATCCCATAGTATGGATGAAAATATTCCCAGGATAAGGGTTGTCAAAAGCATTAATCTGAAAATTTAAATAATCGATGTCTCTGCAAATAATTACAGAAAAGAAAAGAATTAAAATGATTTTTTTTATTTTAAAATATTTCATAAAGCATATAAACTATAACATGATCATAATTAATGTATCAGTAGATTGTTACCTATAAACAATTTTGTTATGTAATATTAATCTTAAAAATATTTTATTCATATTAAAGATCTAAATAATAAAAACAAAATATTTGAAATTGACTTAACAGATTTTCCATTCATCAATTTATGTCAGTAAATACATTTTTCAGAAAATTAAAAACAATACCAGATTGTCCAGATATTTCAGACCAAAATTTTTCAAAAATAATTGATTTGCCGGGTAAGGTTCCAGTGCAGGATTTAAGTTCTATAAAACAACCGGAAACATCTAAATCAAAATATTCTATTGGAAGATATAATGAAAAAAGACCAAATATGTATAAAGGTGATTTATTTGAGCAAACAGGACGTTATATTCACATGGGGATTGATATAGGTGCTCCTATTGGTACTCCTATAAAATCTTTTGATAAGGGTGAAATATTTATGTATAAAAATAATAACCGAGTTTTAGATTATGGCTATACTATAATCACCAGACATACCATTAATAATCAAGACTTTTTTGCACTATATGGACATCTGAGTAAGAATTCTATAAAAGATAAATATGTTGGAAAGTCAATTAATCCAGGAGAAGTAATCGGGTATATTGGTAGTGAAAAAGAAAATGGTGGTTGGCCTCCGCATATTCATTTTCAACTTAGTTTAATTCAGCCGAAAGAGTGTGATCTTCCTGGAGTGGTTTCTGACAAAAACCATGATCTAGCTTTAAAAGTATTTCCAGACCCGAGAATCGTGTTAGGTCAATTATATTGAGCTAATAATTTGTTTACTATCTATTAAGGTTAATTTTCATATAGATTTATTGATAAATAATTTTATGATAAATATTAAATCTGCATGTATAGCAATTTTTTGTTCAATACAATTGTATTATGGCCAATGTCTAGGAGATGCTAATCTTAATTATAGAATAGATAGTGATGATGTGTTTTTAATTGCAGATCATTTGCTGGATATCAATCAAATTGGAAACGAAGGTATCGCCAATAGTAATATTAATTTTGATAATACTGTAAATATTATTGATCTTTTAGGTTTAACGGATTTATTGTTCATGGATGGATATAGTTGGTGCGAGTATGAACCAGTTGATTTAAGTCTTGAATGGCAAGGCCAAGAGGATACGACCTATTTTAATCATCAAGAATTGCAGAACATACTAAGTAATGGTATCTCTTCTCTTAATTATATTCGTGGATTTATTGTTTTGCACAGAGGAAAAATTGTGGCAGAAGAGTATTTTTATGGAAGCACATCTGCACAGGAATTTAATATTTATTCAGTTACAAAAAGTTATATTGCGACTCTTGTAGGCCAGGCGATTGATATGGGTTTTATAACTCAACCATTAGTTACTCTTGATAGTATCTTTTATGAAAATGATTATACTACTCAAGTAACGCTTGGAAACCTTTTATCAATGACATCCGGTTGGCCAGAAAATTGGTATTATATGTATACATCTAATACCATAGATATCTTACTCGGTACGTCTCTAGTCACAAACCCTGGAGATGTATTTTTTTATAATAATGCTGCCTGCCATATTAATAGCTATGTTTTGCTGGAAAAGACTGGACTAAATCCAAAAGAATTTGCTATGGAGCATTTATTTCCATATCTCGGATTTGATGATCCTTACTGGGGTATGGATTATGATAATGTTAGCAATGGATCATATGATCTTTTTCTCAGCCTAAGAGATATGATAAAATTAGGTCAACTTTATCTTCAGGATGGTTATTCAGGTGAAGAACAGGTTATCTCTTCTGATTGGATAAATGAGTCCACATCAAATCAAATCCCTGGTGGAGGCTATGGGTATCTATGGTGGATACCTGAATCAGGAGAGTATATGGCGATAGGCTATGGAGGACAGTTGATTGTAGTCATCCCCGAGCTGGAACTTGTTATTGGTACGCATTCGTTAGTGCCGAGTACTGATGCTTATTTTAATAATTTGGTGCAGGTCATCTACGATCAGGTTGTACCTCTTTTTGATCTTTCAAGATCATTAAGTGAAAGATATTTTTACAAAGGTAAAATTGAAAGAATTTCAAAAATTTTGAACCAACATATTACAAACCCATATCAGCAATAATATTTTAATTATATTAACAAGAGGAAAAAATGAATTATAGAACATTAGGGAAGACAGGATTAAAAGTGAGTGAGTTATCATATGGTTCATGGGTAACATTTTCTTTTCAGATAGATTTAAAAGATGCATCTAATATCATGAAACTTGCTTATGACAGGGGTGTTAACTTTTTTGATAATGCGGAAGCTTATGCATCAGGTGAGTCTGAAATAATTATGGGTAATGCCATAAATAATCTGGGGTGGAGTAGAGATTCTTATATTGTTTCCAGTAAGGTCTTCTGGGGAGGAGAAAAACCAACTCAGAAAGGTTTAAGTCACAAACATATAATTGACGCCTGTAATGGTGCTTTGCAACGGTTACAATTAGACTATTTAGATCTTTATTTTTGTCATCGCCCTGACCCTGAGACTCCTATTGAAGAAACAGTTAGGGCAATGCACACATTAGTGATGCAGGGTAAGATTTGTTATTGGGGAACGTCAGAGTGGTCTGCAATAGAGATTGGAGATGCCTACAGAATATCAAAAGAATTAAATCTTACACCACCATCTATGGAGCAGCCTCAGTACAATATGTTTGAAAGACAAAAAATGGAAAAAGACTATCTTGAGTTATTTTTAAATCAAGGGATGGGCACTACGATATGGAGCCCTTTGGCTTCTGGCCTACTGACAGGGAAATATCTTAATGGGATGCCATCGGGGACACGCACAAGTCTAGAAAATTATAAGTTTATTAGAGATAGTTTTGAGTCAAAGAAGTTTTTAGAAAGACATCAAAAAGTAAAAGAGTTATATGAATTTTCTCAAGAATTAGGTATGCCACTTGCCAATCTTGCACTGTGTTGGTGTTTAAAAAACAAAAATGTTAGTACGGTGATTCTTGGAGCTTCAAAGATAGAACAGTTAAATCAAAATATAGATAGTTTAAATTTTGTAGATAGATTAGATAGTACAGTAATGAAACAGATAGATAAAATATTAAATGCTTAAATTCCAAGCATAATGAATTCTTGGATTGTAATTCTGTCACACATTTTATTATCTTCTGCTATATTGTTAGCAAAGCAAAAAAAAATAATCCCCAAAAATTATAAGAGTCTGGAAGTACTTTTTCAAGATTGGCGAAATTTTGAAAGTCCGCCCATAGTAGATGGAGCTCCAGATTACAGACCATCGAGGTTCTCTAAATCACAGAATGAATTTAATTTATTAAAAAATAAATTATTTAATATTGATACTACAGGATGGGCAATAGAACTTCAGGTTGATTGGCATATTATTCGCGCTGAAATGAACGGCTATGATTTTAATAATAGAGTTCTAAGGCCCTGGGAACGTGACCCAGCATTTTACCAAACTGTCTGGATGTATCAGAGCGATGTTCCTGCACATGAAGGCCCCACAAATCATGCCACACTTGAGTTTTGGACTTATAGTTTTCCGCTAAGTATTAATCAGGAAAAAAAACTCCAAAAAGAACTTCTTGTTATTCCAATCCTTTTAAGTCAGGCAAGAGAAAATCTTATTGGTAATGCAAAAGATTTATGGACTGCAGGTATAGAGAATATTAAAGACCAAGAACGTGATTTAAGAAAAATTAGAAAGAAAATAAAATCCTATGGGAAAGATCTTCTTAATTCACTTGATATAGCACAAAAAGCTACTCAGGATTTTCGAGAGTGGTTAGAATTGCAAGCACCAAAGAAAACAGGTCCATCAGGAATTGGCAAAGAAAATTATTCTTGGTATCAACAAAATGTGCATCTGATCCCGATGACATGGGAAGAAGAAGTCAGGTTACTCAAAAGAGAATTGGATAGGGCATGGAGCTCATTAAAATTGGAAGAGCAACGTAATATGAAATTACCGAAAATGAAAGCCGCACAAACATCAAAAGAATTTTCGGTTCTTACTGAAAAAGGTGTACAACGTCTAATGAAGTTCTTGAAAGACAAGGAGATTATGCCGATAAAAGCTAATATGGAGCCTGCGCTTAGGGAGCATATGGGGCAGTTTGTTCCTGAAGAGGAGCGCAATTTTTTTTATATAGGAATGCACTATGATCCCCTTCCACTATATTCACATTTTTATCATTGGTTTGATCTGGCACAGGTTAGAGATGAGCCTCATCCAAGTATAATAAGAAGGGGACCATTATTATATAATATTTTTGATTCAAAGAATGAAGGTATTGCGACAGGGGTCGAAGAAATGTTCATGCATGCAGGACTGTATGATGACAGTCCAAGATCAAGAGAAATAGTCTGGATTATGCTTGCCCAACGTGCAGCAAGGGGACTTGGTTCATTATATGCACATGCAAATGAGATGACCATGTCTGAAGCTGGACAGGTTCATGTTGAGTGGACTCCAAGAGGATGGATGGAGAGAGAACCACACCTTTTGCAATTTGAACAACACCTTTATCTTCGTCAGCCAGGTTATGGGACCTGCTATGTAACAGGGAAATACCTGATTGAAAGATTAATTGCTGAATATGCTAAGAAAAAAGAGTCAAATGGGGAAGTGTTTTATCTGAAGAATTTTATGGAAGAATTTAATAATACTGGGAATATACCTGCAGAGTTGGTTCGGTGGCAAATGACAGAACGTAAACCAAAATTCCTGCAATAAAGTAATGCAAAATATAATTACATTATTTATTTCGATATTTCTAATTGTTCCCACTCTTTATTCAAAGAAAGGAAAAAAAGAAATCACTGTTGATTGGATCCATAGTGAAGAAGCACAATCTGTCGCTTCTATTCCTAAGCATATTTGGTTAAAAAATAATTTGGCAATTTTATATGATTTACGTTTGCCAAAGGAAAAACGTAATTTTGTTTTGTTAGACCCCGCAAGACCAAATGAATCAAGGTTACTATTGGATTTGAATAAAACCTTCATGAGTTTTAATGAAATTGCGGGGGACAGTCTTCATTCATTGGATTGGCCTAGGTCATTTGATCAAACTGGTGAGGTTGCTCTCTACATTTATAACGGAGATATTTATTTATTACATATAAATACCTCCACTTTTGAACGTATTACAAATACTGAACAAGAAGAAAAATCACCTAGATTATCACCTGATGGAAAGAAAATTGCTTTTATTAGAGAAAATGACCTTTTTCTATTTGATTTAATCAAAAGCCGAGAAAAACGTCTAACACGTGATGGTTCGAAAACTTTATTGAATGGTACGCTCTCGTGGGTTTATTGGGAAGAAATTTTTGGTAGACAGGATATTGGATACTGGTGGTCAGATGACTCTAAAGCAATAGCATTTTTGCAAACAGATGAGTCGATGGTTACTAAAATGCATTATGTCGATTTCAAACCTCAAGAACCACGTCTGATTACACAGCGTTACCCAAAGGCGGGAACTGATAATCCTAATGTTAGAGTAGGCATCATTGAGGTAGCCCAACCAAGAGTGAAATGGGCTAAAATTAATTCATATGAATATATTTGCAGAGTTAAGTGGCATCCGGATAATGAACGATTATCTGTGCAAACAATGAACAGATCTCAGGATACGCTTAATCTTTTTTTTCTGGATCGTAGAAGAGGGAGGGTTCTAGACCATGTTCTTACCGAAACAGATCCAGGCTGGGTGAATATTACAGACGATTTATATTTTCTTAAAGGTAATGAATTTTTATGGCAGTCGGAACGTGATGGTTTTGCTCACATTTATCGTTTTAGTAATAAAGGCAAACTTATTAATCAGGTGACAAAAGGTGATTGGGCCCTACGATCATCCGGAGGTCCATTTTGGTTGAGGCAATCAATTGTGAGTATTAACGAAGATAAAAAAGAAATCTATTTCACTGCTCTTAAAAAATCATCTATTGAAAGACATCTATATAGAATTCAGTTTGATGGTGAAAATATAAAAAGGATTTCTAAAGAGGATGGAGTACATAGTTTATCGTTTAGTCCAAATGGCAGATATTATTTTGATACATATTCAAATATTACTCAAATGCCAAGCCTGGCATTGTATACTCAAGGTGGATCTAAAATTAAAACCATTGCTGAACCTAGGCCTGAACTCTTGAAAAATTTCACAATACAAACTCCGGAATTATTTTTTATTCCAACTTCTGATGGATTCAATATGCCTGCCCAAATACTGAGACCTGAAGATTTTAATTCAGAAAAAAAATATCCAGTAATTTATCATATCTATGGTGGACCATCAGCGCCCACAGTATTTAACCGTTGGCAGGGTACGAGTCTCTTTTTTGATAATATTTTATTAGAAAAAGGCTATTTAATTGTCAAATTTGATCATCGTAGTGCTACGGCTATTAGTAAAAAATTAGAAAACAGAGTAAACCTTATGATATCAGGGCCTATTGAAATGGCAGACATTGTAGATGGGATCAAATGGCTGAAGTCTCAGGATTATGTAGATGGAGAAAGAGTCGGAATTTGGGGCTGGAGTGGAGGCGGAAGTTTTACTTTAAATGCAATGACTAATACAACTGAATTTAAGGCTGGAATATCAGGCGCTCCTGTTACTGATTGGCACTATTATGATACAAAATGGGGTGAGTTCGCTATGAAGCATCCTAAAGATAATCCAGATGGATATATTAAAACTTCGTTTGTTAAAAGTGCAAAAAATTTACACGGCAGACTTCTTTTAATTCATGGTACGTATGATGATAATGTACATCCACAGAATTCCTGGCACTTTATTGATGAATTAATAAAAAATAATATTATGTTTGATATGATGTTTTATCCAATGAGAAAACACGGTTTTAGTGATAAACCAGCTAGAATCCATAGACAAAACAAAATGATTGAATTTTGGATGCAATATCTTTAAATAATACGAACCTGTTATAAGGTTGTTAATAAAAAAGATGAGGTTGATTCTAAAATACAGATAGCTTATTCTTAATCCTGATCTTTAGATAACATATAATAAATTGGGATAAAATATTGGAAGATAATCATAGTATCAATTCTTCAACATTAATTAATAATACCCAGCTTTACGGACTTGTTAGCCTTCGTGTTTTAATCGGGTGGCATTTATTATATGAAGGTGTTTCAAAACTGTTAAATCCTTACTGGTCATCGGCTGCCTATTTATTAGATTCAAAATGGATTTTTTCTAGTTTGGCAAAGGCTATAGTATCAAACCCTACATTATTAACGATAACAGATTACATAAATATGTGGGGCTTGACCATCTGTGGACTTTGTCTGTTGTTGGGGGTATTTAGTCGCTACGGTGCACTAGGTGGCATGATACTTATCGCACTCTACTATTTATTTGCTCCTCCTTTTATAGGCTTAGAATATGCACGACCTGGAGAAGGAAGTTACATTATTGTTAATAAAAATATTATCGAAGTCTTGGCTTTATTTGTATTGTATCATTTTCCAACTAGTCATCTAATTGGTTTAGATAGATTATTATTTGGATCAAAAAAATGAAGGAATTACAACCTATGAATGATGAATCAAAAAATAATCAAGAAATAAAGCGCAGAGAATTTCTCAAGAGTCTGGCTACTATTCCTGTTTTTGGCTTGTTCCTTGTTAATCTTTGGATAAAAATTCGTGGAGATTCGCAAAAACGGAAAAATTTAATGTTAGACCTTATTCAGGATAAAGAACCTCCTGCAATTATAAGTAGTTTATCAAATAGTAAACATTTAAATATTGGTGTGATTGGCTATGGAGGAAGAGGTTCACATCTGGTCCGAGGTGCTGGTTTTGCTACAAAAGGTTGGATTGATTATGCATATAATGCCTCAAAAGAAAATAGTCTGCATAAGGCCTATGCAACTTTTATGGGACAGGATGATCTTAACTGTTCACTCGTTGGAGTCTGTGACCTATTCGATGTGAATGCTGATCTAGCCTTGGACGCTTCTCAGAATGATATTCGACCTGGAGGTAAGCCAAAGAATACTGCTATAAGATATAAACATTATAGTGAGATGTTAAAGCAGGACCATATAGATGCCGTGATTGTTGCGACGCCAGATCATTGGCATTCAAGGATAACCATAGACGCAGCAAAAGCAGGGAAACATGTCTATTGTGAGAAAGGTCTTACGAGGACATTTGATGAGGCAATAGATGTATATGACACTATGAAAAAAACAGGAATGATTCTTCAGCTAGGGCATCAAAACAGGCAAGTAGAGGCAAATGACAAAGCAAAACAAATTATTGACCAAGGGCTACTTGGCCCAGTTAATCTTGTTGAATTAACTACTAATCGCAACTCTCCATGGGGTGCATGGGTATGGAGTATTCATAAAGATGGGAATCAAAAAACTATTGACTGGGACACATTCCAAGAACCATCACCTAATAAAATACCTTTTAGCCAGGAAGCATTAAAACGGTTCTTTAGATGGCGTTGTTGGTACGATTACGGTACAGGTCTATCTGGAGATTTATTTTCACATGACTATGATCAATTAAATCAGATTATAGGAATGGGTATACCAAAATATGCATCATCTTCTGGAGGAATTTATTTTTATAAAGACGGTCGTGATGTCCCTGATGTCTGGCATGTAACATTGGAATATCCAGACAGAGATATGACGGTCTTATATAGTGCGACACTTTCCAGTAATAATTCTAGGGGAAATAGGGTTATGGGGCATGACGCGACTATGATTCTTGGTGGACAATCTAATGCTGGTGGTGTTGGAGGATTTAGAGTGGTTGCTGATCGTGAGTCTACTCAATATCGAGAAAGAATAGAAAAAGGAATTATTAATACAAAATACCCAATCTATAATTATTCACCTGGGTCCAAACAAATTGATGGAGTCACGTCAGCCACTTCCCAGTATTTTGCTAATAAAGGCCTACTATATGCTTATCGTGATGGCAAGAGAGTAGATCCAACACATTTACATATAAAAGATTGGTTAGATGCAATTAGAGAAGGGGGCCAGCCTAAGTGTAATGTAGATGTTGCCTTTGAAGAAGCGGTTACTTGTGCTATGGCAACAGAGTCTTATCTGACAGGGCGCAGGGTGGAGTGGGATCCTGTTAAACGTAGATTAATTTAATTCACAATCCATGAATACTAATTCTCGGTTTGGTGTTATGATGTTCCTGCAGTATGCTTTGTGGGGAGCATGGCTTCCTGTAACTGCCAGATATCTTTCTGCCAGTCTTTCTGAAGGAGGTCTAGGTTTTACAGGATCACAGATAGGTATGATCCTGGGTCTCGCTGGATCAATTGGTGCAATTGCTGCACCTTTTATTGCTGGACAGATTGCGGACAGGTATTTCAGTACTGAACGAATTCTTTCTTTTTTGGTTATTACCGGTGGGTGTGTGAAATGGTATACTGCTACACAAATAGATTATGAGTCATGGTTAGTTCTATCTATTGTTTATAGTATTCTATACATGCCTACACTTGCATTATCAAATTCTATTACCTTTTCCCATATTAGCGATCAGGAGAATGATTTTCCAAAAATTCGTGTATGGGGAACGATTGGATGGATTGCTGCTAGTTGGGCATTCCCTATGATATGGTTGCAAACAGATTTACAGCTGCAATTGATGCCACCATTCTTTGTAGGTACTGAAGTTCCGCAGGTAACAAGTAGATTAGCAGATGCTTTAAAATTTTCTGGTATCATCTCCATTTGTTATGGTGTCTTTTGTTTCTCATTGCCTCATACTCCACCTAAGAAAGATGCAGCTGATCAGCTGGCATTTAAAAAAGCCTTTGGATTATTTCGTTATTCCTCTTTTACTGTTTTAGTTATAGCTAGCCTAGCAATCAGCATTATTCATCAGATTTATTTTTTACAGACAGGACCTTTTCTTTCTTCAATAGGAATTTTAGATAGTCAAATAGGTCCTGCAATGACAATCGGTCAATTTGCAGAGATAGTTACCATGGCTTATCTGGGGTACTTTTTGAAAAATATTGGTTTTAAAAAAGTTATTACTATTGGTATCGCCGCATATTGTTTACGATATGCTATTTTTGGTATGGAGGCATTGCCAGTCTGGATAATAGTACTTAGTCAGGCCTTTCATGGATTTTGCTATGCATTCTTCTTTGCTGCTGCTTATATATACGTTGACAAAATAGCCGATGAAGATGTTAGGCATTCTGCGCAGACTGTATTTGGTATTATAATCTTAGGAGGAGGTCCGGTATTAGGTGGTTGGCTATCCGGTTTTTTACAACAGGCAAATACACTTGACAATGTTTTTGATTTTTCAACTTTTTGGTATACGCTGTCGATTATTGGGCTGATAACTACGGTTTTATTTTTTGTATTTTTTAGAGAAGAATTAGATGGTTCAGAAATAACATGAGTAGGAAAACATTAGGAATTGGCTTTGTTGGTGGGGGATTTATAACTCGTTTCCATATTCAATCACTAATTGGTGTTAGACACTGTGATGTTTTAGGTGTTATGTCTCGCACGAGGTCATCTGCTGAGGAATCCGTTGCACTGGCTCGTACCATTGGACTAGGAGATGCAAAAGTTTTTGACACTGTTACAGATATGGTATCAGACCCCAAGATTGATGCACTATGGATATGTGCACCAAATTTTACGAGGGTAGAGATTGTGGAAGAAATTGTTTCTGCTATTGAGAGTGGTAAAGGAAACCTGATAGGTCTTACTTGTGAAAAACCACTTGGGAGAAATGTGAAAGAAGCAAAAAAGGTATTGGAATTGACCCAGCGTGTAGGTCTGTTAGATGGCTATTTGGAAAATCAGGTTTTTGCTCCATCAGTCACAAGAGGGAAAGAAATTATATGGTCTCGTGGAGCAAAAACGACAGGTAGACCTTATTTAGCTAGAGCGGCAGAAGAACATAGTGGTCCTCATATGCCATGGTTTTGGGAAGGAGAGCTTCAGGGCGGTGGTGTATTAAATGATATGATGTGTCACTCTGTTGAAGAGGCTCGTTTTATGCTTACTGAACCAGGTAAAAATCGAAATTCATTAACTCCTATAAGTGTAAATGCCTATGCTTCTTGCTTAAAGTGGCAGCGACCAGAGTATGCAGAAATACTTCACAAGAATAGTAGTGGTAAGACTGATTATTTGAAACGTCCTGCTGAAGATTTTGCTAGGTCACTAATTGAATACAAAGATGATCAGGGTAACAATTTGGTAGTAGAGACTACTACTTCATGGTGTTTTGTTGGTCCTGGACTTAGGCTTAGTATGGAACTCTTTGGCCCTGAGTATTCGATGTTTGTTGATACTCTTGACTCCGATCTAAAAGTATTTTTTAGTCGAAGAGTGACTGGTAAAGAAGGAGAGGATCTTGTTGAAAAACAGAATGCAGAGTCTGGCGAGATGCCAGTTGTAAGCAGCGAAGCAGATACATACGGGTATACAGCAGAGAATCGACACATGGTAGAAAGTTTTTTATCGGGTAAACGGCCTGATGAAAATTTCAGTGATGGACTAGCTGTCACCGAATTATTGATGACCGCTTATATGAGTGCAGAGCAAGATAAAACTATAAAATTTCCACCCCCTGGCCTAGATGATTTTATTCCTGCTGTTGCCAGAGGTGAGTGGAATCCAAAGGACTTAGGATAAATTTTGAATAAAATAATTTTACTATACTTAATATTATTTTTTGTTTCATGCGTTGATAATAAGACGGAATGGGTAAATCTATTTGATGGAAAAGAGGTAAAAGGATTACGTGGATACAAGATGGAATCTTTCCCATGGGAATCGTGGGCCATTGAAAATGGGAGCCTAAAAACATTACCTGGAAAACATGGCGTAGATCTCATATCAGATGATATTTATAAAGATTTTGAATTGGAGTTGGAATGGAAATTACGGTCTGGGGGTAATAGCGGTATTTTTTACTTTGCTACTGAGGAAGGTGATTATATTTGGCAATCTGCTCCGGAGATGCAAGTGCTAGATGATCTAAGTCACCAAGATCGCTTAAGAGACGTTACCTCTGCAGGGGCACTGTATGATTTGATTGCACCACAAAATAAAGTTTTAAAACCAGTTGGCGAGTTTAATCAGATTAGAATTTCTTCCAAGGATAACCATATTGAGCATTGGCTCAATGGAGTTAAAATTTTAGAATATGAATATCAGAGTGAATCCCTTGATCAATTAATTTCAAAGAGTAAGTTTGGGAATATGCCATATTTTTCTAAAGCGATATCTGGACGGATAGGGCTCCAGGGTGATCATGGTGAAGTTTGGTATAAAAATATTCGTATCCGTAGGCTTTAAAAACATCCTTTGAAAAGAAGAGATTTTATTAAACACGGTTCTATAATGTTTGGTGGTCTTGCGGCCTCGAATCTTACATCATGTAATAATAAAAAAATGTCATTTAAAATATCTCTCGCAGAGTGGTCACTACATCGTAGGCTTCGGTCAGGTTCATTAGATCATTTAGATTTTGCAAGTGTAGCAAAAAATGATTTTAATATTGGTGCCATAGAATATGTTAATACTTTTTTTTTCAATAGAGCGACGGATAAAGATTATTTATCTGAAATGAAAAGCAGAGCAAATGATTTAGGTGTATTGAGTTTATTAATTATGTGTGATAATGAAGGAAGTTTGGGAGACCCAGACCCTATAGCCCGGAAAAAAGCAGTAGAGAATCATTATAAGTGGGCTGAAGCAGCTAAGTTTCTAGGCTGCCATTCAATAAGAGTGAATGCTAAGAGTGATGGATCTTATGATGAGCAGATTGATTTAGCTGCGGATGGTTTACGGCACCTAACTGAATTTGGGGCAACTCTGAATATTAATACAATTGTCGAGAATCATGGAGGTCTTTCATCCAATGGTAAGTGGCTGGCTTCGGTAATAAAAAAAGTAGATCACCAAAAATGTGGCACGCTCCCTGATTTTGGTAATTTTAGGTTGGATAATGATCAATGGTATGATCGTTATACTGGTGTTAAAGAGTTAATGCCTTACGCTAAAGCTGTTAGTGCTAAGAGCCATGAATTTGACTCTGACGGAAATGAAATCAATACTGACTATTTTAGGATGATGAATATTGTTTTAAGTGCTGACTACTCTGGCTATGTTGGTATAGAATATGAAGGTAATACTCTAGATGAGATGAGGGGTATTAAAATGACAAAACAGCTTTTAGAACAGGTTCGTAATTCTGTTCATTAATTTTTTTATTGATAGATTGATTATAGGTTTTTTGGATAATATATTTTTATTTTCCCGTCCTAAAAAATCATATAATTTTATTTTTATGTTTATAATTAAATAATTGGGAGAAAATCTTGAGTCAACAGCCTTTTCAAACTGAAGTTAGTCAGTTACTTAAACTGATCATTCATTCTCTTTATTCTCATAAGGAAATTTTTCTTAGAGAGCTTATTTCTAATGCTTCAGATGCCTTAGATAAGCTCAGATATCTTACGCTTACTAAGGATGATTTTAAATCAATGACCTTTGATCCAAAAATAAGTCTTGAATTTCAGGAAGGAGAAAATGCAACGTTAACAATCACTGACACTGGTATAGGAATGAGTAAAAAGGAACTCCAAGATAATTTAGGTACTATCGCACGGTCTGGTACAAAGAATTTTTTGTCTAAGCTTTCAGGTGATGCGAAAAAGGATTCTCAATTAATCGGTCAGTTTGGGGTTGGTTTTTATTCAAGTTTTATGGTTGCTGATCATGTTGAAGTTGCAAGTAAGAAAGCTGGCAATAAAGAAGGATGGAGATGGATCAGTGATGGCCAGAGTGGTTTTGAAATAAAAAAAGATGTGAAGAAGGATAATGGAACTTCAATCACACTGCATCTAAATGAAGAAGGAAAGGAATTTGCAAGCCGTTGGCGTATCGAGAGTCTTATTAAAAAGTATTCTGATCATATTGACTTTCCAATATTTCTCACCTATTCCGAAGTTGATTATGATAAAGATGGTAAAGAGAAAAGTAAAGAACTCAAAACAGAACAGGTTAATGATGCCAAGGCATTTTGGACACGATCTAAATCTGAAATAAAGCCTAAAGAATACAAAGAATTCTACAAATCATTTTCAAATGACACTGAAGATCCATTGGACTTGGTGCATTTTAGAGCCGAAGGTAGTCTGGAATTTATCATTCTATTTTTCATCCCAAAGAATGCACCACCTGATATTTACCGAGCTGACTACAAGTCAGGAGTGAAACTGTATGTGAATCGCGTTTTCATCACAGATGATGACAAAGAACTTTTGCCATCTTGGCTGCGGTTTGTAAAAGGTGTTATAGACTCCTCGGACCTTCCTCTTAATGTCAGCCGTGAAATTTTGCAGCAAAATAGAGTTATGGCGAAAATCCGCTCAAACTCAGTAAAAAAAATCTTAGATAAATTAAAAACAATTTCTGGTAACAAAGAAAAATATAGCAAATTCTTTGAGCAGTATGGCAGGTTGATCAAAGAAGGAGTCTATCAAGACTTTGAACATAAAGAGGCTTTAACTGAACTATTAAGATTTAAATCAACTAAAGAAGATGGCCTTATTTCTCTTAGAGAATATGTAGAAAGAATGCGAGAAGACCAGAAAGCAATCTATTACATTACTGGACAAAATAAAATATCATTAAAAAACTCACCTCTTTTAGAGATGTATCAAAAGAAAGATATTGAAGTGCTAGTTCTTGATGATGAAATAGATGAAATAATTATATCTTCTGTCCCTAAATATGATGAAAAAGATTTAAAGTCTGTTAATCGGAGTGGTACATCAGATGATTTTTCTGAAGAATCAGATAAGGATGCTGAAAAATCTCTGAAACCTGTCCTCAAGAAAATGAAAAAATTGCTTGGTGATAAAGTAAAAGACGTCAAAATATCAAATCGTCTAAGTGATTCACCCTCATGTATTGTTGCAGATGAAAATGATCCAACCGCACAGATGCAAGAAATGATGCGTTCAATGGGGCAAATGGATATGCCTCAGATTAAACCAATTTTAGAGATAAACCCTGGACATGATATTGTTACAAAACTAAAAGGTAAAACTAAACAAAAAGCTTTTGATGATATAGCACTTCTTCTTTATGAACAAGCTCTTATCCAAGAGGGGGTTAAATTGGAAGATCCTTCAGGTTTTGTAGAACGATTAAATAGTGTAATAATAGGAACTTTATAAGGTAAATATATATACTCATTTACTTAAATTTAGACTATGATAACCGTACTTTCTCCTGCTAAAAAATTATCTAAGGAGTGCGTGGTTCATTCAGAAAACCATGTATTACCCCAATTTTTGAATGAATCAGAGGAATTAGTAGAGCAGTTAAAAATCCTGACTCCTGGTGACTTGATTTCATTGATGGGTATAAGTGAAAATTTAGCTATTTTGAATTGGGAGCGCATGCAGGCATGGAGTACATCATTTAAAGCGAATAATTCAAGAGAATCAATATATTCATTTAAAGGAGATACATACACAGGCTTAGATGCAGAGTCTCTTACCATTGACGATCTTCATTTCGCACAAAATAATACACGAATACTTTCTGGACTGTATGGAATACTCAGACCTCTGGATTTGATTAAACCATATCGGCTTGAGATGGGTACTAAATTGAAAAATTCCCATGGGCATAATCTGTACGAATACTGGAGTGACAAACTTGCAGAATTAATAAATAAGGAATTACACAATCATAAAGAACATGTTGTAATTAATTGTGCATCTGTTGAATACTTTAAAGCCATTGACCGCCCTGTTCTTAATGCCAATATTATCACACCACATTTTAAAGAAAACAAAAATGGAAAACTGAGGATGGTTTCCTTCTTTGCCAAGAAGGCCCGTGGAATGATGGCTCGATTTATTATACAAAATCGTATTGAAAACGAAAGAGATATTCTTGCATTTAACCTTGGAGGGTATAGTTATGATTTGTCACTATCTACTCCTAATGAACCTGTATTTATCCGTCCCCAAGCTTAGATACCTAGATATCTAAAGATTTAGCGAACCACTGCGAATTTGCCAATATGTGGTTCTGGGTTTTCTGAGCCGACTTTCTTTACATGATAGATATATAATCCAGGGCTGGCTTCTTGGTTATTAACAGTCCTCATATCCCAGAACGCATTCCCAGATAATTCGTTTTTGTGATTTAAAATAGATACAAGCTCTCCTGAAATAGTAAATATAGTAATAGTACAATCTGCAGTTAAATTTGTAAATCTTATCCTTCGAAGATGCTCGGACTCGTTAAACTTTGATCCTACGATATATGGATTTGGGACAACCGAAACATTCTTGAGATCATTTTGTGGGTGTATGCCTGGGTGAACTTGTACAAAATTTCTATCGAGTATTGTTGTTCCCTTTGAATTCTCTAGATAAGCATATCCGTCTGGGTCAGCCCATTTATTTGGATTTGAATAGTTTGTATCTATTACAGTTTGATATTCTCCATCTTCGTTATGAACGTATTCTATATTATACGGTGGTTCAACACCCATGTCATATGCAACGACCGAGTATGTGTATTCAATACCATTAACTACCTTATTATCTTCGAACATGTAATTAAATGTGTCTCCATTAGCTATATATGGATCTGGAAGGCGTACAATATCGAGGCCAGTATCCATACCTAAGTTGAACCAGGGGAAGTAGTGATCTTGCCCGCTAATAGAATGCCCCCTAGATAATTCAGGTAAACAATCATAGCTGTTTTCGTAAACACAATGAAGAGAATCTTCTTCAGCAGAAAGATCAAACTGCTGAAAGGGTTGCCAACCAACAAAAATTCCATTCTTATTGTAGATCATATTTTCAGGATTACCCCAGGTTTCGCCACCATCAATACTTCTGTATATTTTATATCCTTCGAAGTCTGAATATCCAGTCACCACGTCTTTTGATGATTCTGCAAAATTATCCCAATATATTTTTACTCTGTCTAATTCTCCAACTGCATGGACATTTGGCCTGTTTGGTGGTGTAAATCCTTGATATTTAGAGTTATACATTACCTGGGCGAATCTCGCATTATTAATGAGATCTTCTTCATCTTGTCCAAAGATTATGCAAAATGAAAAGGGAACTTCCCGACCAACGGGAAAATCAAAAGGACCACAAGTCATTAGTACGAGAGGGTCTACCCCTTCAGGCGGTCTCTGAAAAACCATTTCTTCTTCGATGCCTTCTAAAGAATCAAAATGTGGATTAAGATCATCTGGTAAATCAGTACCTGGATCATGAGTATGAAAATGCCAGGTATGTTCATTTTGGCTTAGGTTGGTTGTATCTCCAACCATTAATTTATAAAAGATTTCTTCTTTATTGCGTGCCTGTGGGCAACCAGGTGTACCTGCATAACAATCTCCAGATAAACTTTCAGGGTGAGTAACACCTGGGCGCAGATACCAATCCAGCCAGTGCCAGTCTGTCATTTTAAGAGGTTCGCCAGGGAAGATGTCGATGACACCATCGTTGTCAAGATCAACCGGTGTAGTCGCCCTTGGCGAATCAAGTAACTGTGTTGCCACGAGTCCAAATTCATTACCTGGACTGGGTATATTAGGGTTCATCGCGTATCCTGGGACATTGGAGTACCCATCATAGTCTCCAATCATAGCCATACTTATTAGCATGCGTTCGTTATTAATCTCGAAAACTTCCCAATAATATTTCATATAGTCATCTGCACTTGACCAATAGCTTGTGTTACCATACTTGTCACTTGTTAGTATTACACCATCATTCCAGAACCCAAGGCTGACACCTGAATAGTTGAATCCTTTGCCACGGTTTAATTTTGTTCCGTCAGGCATAACCATGCCCTCACCACAGATTTGGTTACCGTATTTGTCCAAGACAGGTACTCCATATTCATCTTCAGCACACCAGTCACCACTTTCGTTTCTTACTTTTACAGTAACAAATAAAATATCTTCGGCATATGAAACACCGTAAGAATGAGCTTCTGACATCACTCTTAACCCCATAGGATATCCTGTTTGTTCATATTTATTATTTGTATTTACCTGATTGCCACGATGAGCCCATCGGTCATCAAATTCCAGATATATATCCATATCTGAAATAAATCTCCCGGGTACATCTTCCCAGCAGTCCGGATCTTTACGTGATTGTGAGCAGCCTGGAAGATTTATATTGTAGTCCTGAGCCCACCATCCAGGCCAGAAAGAATCTAACTGATTAGTAAGAGGATTAAATTTTTTTGGCCAGGTGGATCCGTATGCAGAATGGGCTAACAGTGGGTAAGTGTCTGCATCATCTGTAACATAAGTGTTACCGAACAAATCACCTGCAGAGACCTCAGTATTATGAGTGTTCACTCTTGCATTTGTAGATGCGTGCCAGTCTGTATTATAGGTTGGTGAATAATAGCTCAGACAGGATTCTGCTGTGTTTGCCCCATAATACATGTAATGATCATCTCTTGTCCATTCTTCCTGATCATTACCATAATTATAATAATCAAATTGTTCTTCCCGGCTTATCAATTTAGGTCTAAGTGCCCAAGGATATATCAGTCCTATTCGGGATGTCGATTTATTAGGGTCAAGGATACCTGTTGTGCTAATAATGATTTTATTTGATTCATGGTTGATTACCCATTGGTAATCTCCATTGATTTCATTAGTGGATTGTTTTTTTGCTATACTGTCAGGATCCCATCTACCGTCATCGTCTGCAGCATCAAATATTATTCCTACAAAATTAGTGTCTCCATTTTCAAACCAGGCATCATAGGCATCCTGAGACTCCCAGATACTATAAATAGGAATGCTTTCTTCATCTGTGATTATTTCTATGTTGGACCAGACATATTTTGATGAATAGGAGTGACCGGGTATACCAGCTAAAAAAGAGACTTCATAGAGATATGCATATTCTCCCCATGCTCCATTTGGATTAACTTCAATATCAATATAATTGCCATAGTTAATAATGGCTGTTTGGGCTTTGCCCTGTAAAAGATACCCTCGGGCTCTGTCGCTCATAGGATTGGTGGGAAAAGCATTATCACCAATACGACCAGTATGTTTTATTTGGAATGGGTCTGGTGTATGTATCGGTGTAGGTCTAGTGGTATTACTTCCAATAAGTAATGACACGCTTGATATTATGATAAAAACGTTGTGGATGAACATAGATAGATTTTACAATTAAATAGATCGAAATTTGAGTTGAATTGAAAATAATTACTGATATTTTGATATTATAGTAATTGGAGTTTATCTTCTTGATCTATTTTAAGTAAACTTATGGGGGTTTTATGCTCAAAACGTTAAAATCTTTTTTTCTTGGATTAACAATATTTTCAATTTTATTTGGTCAGGATTTGTGTCCTCCCACTTTTGTAGATGCATTATTCTATGATGAAAAAATAGAACTTTCTTGGCACCAGACTTCTTCCTACGGCGATCTCTTATTTGATGAGTGTTTTTCATCTTGTTCTTTGGCAGTTGAAGCAATGACCGTAGTGCATCCAGGAGATTCTACTTGCGGCGATTGCTCTGGAGGTTGGTTTAGGTATTCGGATGGTACGTATGCTGATTGCGGGGCCGGAATGTTTCCATGTGATGATGGAGGAGAGGATGATTTTTCAGCATATGCTGGTTATTCTGGTACGGATACAACAACAGGTACGTATGCACCGGTCGATAGTAGAATGATTTCTTCTGCAATTGACCTTACGAATTATACAGCAGCATATATTGAATTCAGTGAAGCTTATAACTACCCTCAGGATGCCACAGACTCAAATATGGTAGAAGTATCTATCGATGGTGGTGCTACATGGGATGTTGTGTATTCATCAAATCCATGGGATGTAGATGAATATATTTACATTGATAATACAATAGATATATCTGAATATGTTGGTAATGTTGTTTGGGTAGCGTTTCGCTATTATGATTCTGTTGGCTATGGTGAAAGTTGGTTTGTAGATGATGTACGCGTATGGGGTGGAAATAATGGAGATGGACTTGTTTGTGGGGAGTTCTTTCACTACAACGTGTACATGGATGGCGCTCAGATCGGTACGGCAGACAGTGCTTTTTATACAGTAGAAAATTTAGAGAATGAAGTTGAATATTGTTTTGAGATCACTGCAGTCTATGGAGAAGGAGAATCGACACCTACTGCAGAGGTGTGCGCTGTTCCACAGGGTCCTTTTCAAGTTAACCCTGGACAATTAAACTTTAGCCAATTAAGCGCTGGTGAATACGTAGAGCAAGTTATGGTTATTGAAAATTTTGATACCTTGGATGCGGATTTCACAATTAGCTCGGTTGAGTTAGCAAATCTGGATGCTGCTTTTGATTTAGTATTATCCCAGTTTGAAGATGGAACTTTGGGGGATTTTACAAATGTTCCAGACTTAGGTGAAGAATGGACTGTAGGTGACTCAGCTGAGAACTCATCAACATATTTACCTTTTCCTTCACCTCCAGATGGTTCGCAAAACTTTGCACTTTACAATGATGATGCTGCAGGCGATGATCCATTTAACCCTGCGACACCCATGCTTGTTTCAAACCCTGCATTCTCTGGTACGGAGCCATCATTTTTAGTTTTTGATCTTTATTTTCCAAACCCTGCGGGTCCTTGTGAGAATGGTGAGCTGTACGCGGATGACTTCAAGGTGAAGGTCTCCATAGATGATGGAGAAAGCTGGATATTAATTGACTCTACTATGGCAACTGGTGTCTGGTACTGGGCATCATATATGTATAATCTAGAGCCATACATTAGTGAAGTTAGTTCTTTCAGGGTCGGTTTTCAGTATACTGATTGTGGTGGAGAGTGGGGCTATGGTGTTGCAATTGATAATATGGCCATTAAAATGGGTGACAGTTTTACATGGTTAACTGTTTCACCCTACAGAGGAAATGTTTCTGCTTTAGATGGATATATTGATTCTATAGCAGTAAAAGTTGGAGCGTTCGGTGTGTATGATCAATTCTCGATTGAAGATGAACTTCTTGTAGAGTCAGGGGAAAATAGCATATCTATTCAGATTGGTGTGGGGGTGGAGGTATCCGTGGATGATTCACAGATTACCCCTATAGAGTATGCTCTACATCAGAATTATCCAAATCCCTTTAACCCTGAAACAAATATCCAGTTTGATGTTGCTGAAAAGTCGCATGTAAAGGTGGATGTATTTAATCTGGTTGGGCAAAAGGTTGTTACACTAGTAAATAGTACTATGGATGCGGGAGTCTATACAGTCAAATGGACAGGACTTAATGAAAATGGTGTGTCGCTACCATCTGGGATGTATTTTTATGAAATGAAAACAGAAAATTATCACTCCATAAAAAAACTGGTATTGGTTAAATAAACCAAATTCATTTCTGAAACTGATAATATTTTGATAGCATAAAAATGCCTATGAGAAAGAGCTATTCATTTGTGATTGGTCTGTTACTTATAGGACAGGTTTTGTTTGCTGGTACCACAGGAAAACTTTCGGGCAGAGTTACAAATAAAGAGACAGGTGAACCACTTATTGGTGCTAATGTGATGATAGAAGGCACAGTGCTAGGTGCTGCCACAGATACAGAAGGAAATTATTTTATACTCCAAGTTTCGCCAGGCACATATGATGTAAGATTTACAATGATAGGTCACCAGACATTAGTTATGAATGATGTACGTATAAGAGTCGATCTTACAACAAGCCTTGATGGTAAATTGAGTGAGAGCGCTGTTGGACTGGAAGAAGTGGTGGTGCAGGCTGATAGACCAATGATCCAGACTGATGTGACCTACTCACAGGCCAACATTAGTAGTGAAGAGGTTGATATGTTACCAGTTGAAGAGTTCGAAGATGTTCTGGCTCTTCAAGCGGGAGTGGTTACTACTGGTGGTGAGATTCATGTCAGGGGAGGCAGAGGTGGTGAGATTTCCTACATGGTTGATGGAATCACTGTCACAGATCCATATAACTCAGGAATCGCAGTGGAAATTGAAAACAATGCTATCCAGGAACTGCAATTCATTAGTGGGACATTTAATGCAGAATATGGACAGGCCATGTCAGGAATAGTTAACATTGTCACAAAGGATGGAGACTATGCAAAGTATTCTGGTAATTTATCAGGAAATCTGGGTGATTATGTATCAGGGGGTGAGCTAAACCCTGACTATGCATATCCACTTTTCCCTCAGGTGGAGCAGACTAATTGGAATAATATTACTGATCTAAAAGCTAATATTGAGGGACCGATTATTCCTGGTGTTTTATCTTTTTTTGTTTCGGGGCGTAAAAAGAGAAATGATGGTTATTTGTTTGGTGAAAGAATTTTTCACCCAGGATCCTATTACTGGTCTGAGGAGCAAAATTTATTTCTTATCGATACGTTAGGTTTAGGTAATGGCTTTGTCCCAGATGACAGTGATTGGGAGGCAATGGAATATCAGAGCAATCTGAGGAACTTAGTTGACTCTCTTAGAGGATTACCTCAAGATGATAACAATGCATTTGATTGGGTATCAATGAACTGGAATGATCAAACTACCTATCAAGCAAAAATTAGTTGGAGAATAACACCAAAGATAAAGGTGGGCTACAATCGTATGTTCAGTGAAAATCAGTCTCAATCATACACTCATGAGTACCGTTGGAACCCTGATGGAAGACCCTATTCTTTCAACACTCGAATTGGAGATATTTTGCGTGCAGATATTTCTATAAATCAATCAACTTTTGCGAATGTAATGTTTTCTCGCGCTACCAATCACTACAGGACACATTTAAACCCAGATAAGAATTTTTATAAAACATTAGATACTATGTCTTTCAATGACTACGGATTTAATCCATGGCTTTTAAGTAATATTGGAAAAGATACAACATTCATTGTTGATCCAATCAGTGGAGACAGTTCTATTGCCATAGATGATATTCCTATAGACACATACTATGATGTAGACCCTAGAATTTTTGATTATTCAACGGGCAATAATTATGAAGTTGGTGGTAACTACATGGATATTTACAACCGAAAATCAGATGCAAAGACTTTCAAGGCAGAAATTACAAGTCAGCTAAATGCAGAACATCAGGTAAAGGGTGGTCTTGAGTACAGAGAGACCCACATAACATATAACAGTTTAACGGTGTTACAGTCTTCGTGGACTGATTATTTTCCGGTTATCCTCTCGCCTGAGAATAATACAATCCATAATTCTTTCCAGTCTATGATTGATCCATTCCAACCTGGTGAGCATGTTACTGATACCGTTACAGTGATTGATACGTTGACATTTGGAGATTTCACTTTTTTTGATACGACTACTTTTTATAATGAAAGATGGACGGGGCACTATCTTGATGGTCGACGTCCGATTGAGTTTTCAGCATATATACAAGATAAAATAGAGCAAGATGATTTGGTAGTCAATGTTGGTTTTCGCTATGATTATTTTGATTCTCGGTTTTGGGTATTAAATGATTCTGAAGATGTTAATTATCTGTCACCTGTAAAACCACTGAATATCTGGCATGACCTTGATGAGAATGGAGAGATTTCAGAGGATGAGATGACAAATCAAAACAGAAAGAGCAAAGATGATAGACTTCAATCTAACGCGCAGGGAGACCCGTGGTATAGAAAAGCAGAACCAAAAACCCAGATCAGTCCCAGATTTGCTTTGGCATTTCCAATAACGGATAAAGGGTATCTTCATTTTTCATATGGTCATTTTTTCCAAAATCCGAGTTTTAGCTATATCTATGATAATCCAGAATTCGAAGTACCTGCTGCATCAGGGGTGAATTCAACTATGGGTAATGCAAATATGAAACCACAAAGAACAACACAATATGAAGTTGGATTCTCGCAACAAATTGGAAAAGACATTGGTATTGAGCTTACAGGATACTACAAAGATATAAGAAATCTAAATTCATCAGAAATAAAAAACTCTTTCATAGCGACAGATCGCTATGGTATGTATGTGAACAAAGACCACGCTAATTCTAAGGGAATTACTGTCGCATTATCGAAACGTTCTATCCATAATTTTTCTGGTAATTTAGATTACACATATTCAATATCAGAAGGGAATGCCTCTGATCCTACGGCCGCTTTTTACGATGAGCAGTCAGACATTGAACCAGAAAAAATGCTTGTACCATTAGACTGGGATCAGCGTCATACTTTGAATGGTACCGCAACCTATCACCCTACAAAGACATCAGGCCTTAGCTTTGTTTTTAATTATGGTAGTGGATTTCCATATACTGTCACCAACCTCTCTGGGCAGCGAACATCATTTGAAAATAATGGTCGTAAGCCTGCTACTTATAACATTGACATGCGGAGTTTCTATAATTTCACTCTATCAAAATCTGCTCAGTTATCTGCACATATTAATATTTATAATATTTTTGATATTAGAAATGAACTGACAGTGTACAGTGACACAGGTCGTTCTTCTTCATCACTTTTGCCAACATATACACCTCAATTAAGTGGCCCTATGCTTAATACACTGGATGAATATTTGGTCAACCCGTCATACTATTCATCCCCAAGACAGATAAAAATTGGTTTGTCTATATCATTCAATTAGTATAATGAGATACTATTTAATTATTTTATCATTTTTGATTATTGGTGCAGATTTGTTTGCCAATAATATTCCCGATAAAACGATCAATGAGAGGACCTACTCTCCGACAGAGATAACGGGCAGAGACGATCGGAAAGATGGTGTGCATTCGGGGAATCGTGTATTAACAAAAATTTATAATCATGGTGCAATCGGAGATCAGAGCAGCAGTTTTTCAGGCGTGTATCCAATAGGATCTGGCCACGCCTATATCTATGAATTTTCTCCGGTAATTGCTGCTAGTGTCGTAGATATCCATGGAAACAGGAAGCATATAGTCTCTGATGGTACAATAGGACTAACAGATGATTCTCCAACAGGGGTGCCCTGGAGTTTTGAACCCCTAGCGGGTTTTGCTAATCCAAATCAGGAGAATCTGGCTATGAGTGATGACCTCTCATCCTGGCCAAGTTCTTGGCCAAATAGGTCAGATGATTGGGCAGGAGAGTGGAATGGACAATATGGAAAATATGTTAGAGCAGACCAGGAATCATATTTTGTTATGGATGATTATTATAATAGCGAGTTTGAGTTTTGGCCTGATGAAAATGATGTGCCAGAATCTTTAACAGAAGATCCGGATAATCATCGAAGAGGTTTAGGTATAGAATTGGAGGTGCGTGGTTATCAGTGGAACCACCCCGCGGCAGAAGATATTATTATTGTAACCTATTGGATAACTAATGTAGGGACCAATGTGTTGGACAGTGTTGTGTTTGGTATGTATGGTGATGCAGATGTGGGTGGTTCATCAGACTTTAATGATGATGATGCCTGGTTTGATACAGAGAACGATATGGTTTTTCAGTGGGACAACAACAACTGGAGTACATCCTATGGTGGTTTTCGACCAGCATATTTTGGTTGGAGCTTTTTAGAGTCACCTGGTAATCCACATGATGGGATTGACAATGATGAAGATGGTATGATCGATGAAAGCCAGTTTGATGGTATTGACAATGACGGTGACTGGGATCCTGAAATAGACGATATTGGTGCAGATGGACTGGCAGAATTTCATTTAAACTATACTGGGCCTGACGCGGATGGTACCGAAGGTAATGGAATTCCTGATCTGGGTGAACCTAATTTTGAGATAACAGACAATGATGAGTCTGACCAGATCGGCCTCACTAGTTTTTATTCAGCTCCATATCCAAGTGTATATCCATCAAATGACGAAGTAATGTGGAGCCAAATGACACCAGGAATTTTTCAAGTACCATCACAAAATGTAGACCAGACATTTCTATATGGTTCAGGGTATATCTCGCTCCAACCAGGAGAGAAGAAAAAATTTGCAATTGCAATGGTCTATGGAGAGAATATGGCGGATATATTGCGTAATACCAACACCATGCAAAATATTTATGATAATGACTATAGTTTCGCAAAGCCTCCATTGAAACCCACTATGACAGCTGTACCAGGAGATAATAAGGTTACACTTTATTGGAATGCGCTATCGGAGAAATCGATGGACCCAATCTATGGTAGAGACTTTGAGGGTTACAGGATATATAGGAGCACCGACCCAGGTTTTATTGATTCGTATACTATAACAGACTCTTATGGAAACATTACCTTTAAAGAACCTATAGCAATTTTTGACCTTCAAAATGGTTTAATGGGACCTCATCCGATCGGTTATAACGGTATTCAGTTTGATATGGGAGAAGATACAGGGCTACAATATATTTATGTTGATTCTAATAATGTTATTAATGGGCAAACATACTACTACTCTATTACGGCATATGATAAAGGATATGACCTTGATTTTTTTGAAAGTGGTTTTACCCCCAGTGAAAACTTACAGCCGATAGCTCCATCGGAATGCTCTGTAACATTGGACTTGGATTATAAGGGTAACGTTGTTAGCCTGAGTGAGAATGCTGCTATAGTAATTCCGAATTCAGAGGCACTAGGTTATGTTCCTCCTAATACCACAGAAGAAGGCCAAACCTTTGTGGAACATATAGCCGGATATGGTTCAGGCCTTATTACTGTGGAAGTTGTTGACCCTTTCGCGGTTCAAGATCAGAAAGAATATCATGTTGTTTTTGATACCCTAGAGACAGCCGATGAATTGGGATTTAGTGTTAGAAACCAGAAACTAATAGTTGAGACACTGATGATAAATAGTGACAGTACTGCAGTCGCTTCTTTTGATCATCTTGACGCAAAGATGATAGTTAACACTACTATTGTGAATGATAGTACAGTTTACGACACCACCTACCCTATCACAGTTACAGATTTAGATAGTACTACAACTTATGTATATAATATTGATTACATGGTTAATCCCGAGATTGGAGTATTCTATAATTTTAGTTCTGAACTTCTTTCAGCAGGTAAATTTGCTGTAAGCTACCGTTACTTTCACTTGGATCATTTAGAGACTATCAATGGTGAAACAGATAATCCTCTATTTGATGGCATGCGTGTCATTGTAAAAGATACTGAATATGATCTTAATGAGGACTCAACACGCTGGATAATTGGAGAATGCAATTACGGCATACTTGCCATGAATGTTTCAAGGTTTTATCCTGCAGACTTTGAGCTACAGTTTGGGGGAGGGCTAGGAGACTCTGTCACAGTTGATCCCTATGGAACGGTGGTCCCATTTATAATAAAAAACGTTACACACGATGATGAACCACCTTTCCGCATATCTGATTTTAATCAGGATGGTGACTGGGATCCAGATGAGTCCATCTCTATCAGGCCTTATGGTGATATATCAGAGGGGCCCTTGATTTCCATTAGGTTTAATCCAGATTCAATACCTGTGATTGATACAATCTTTGTAAATGATACTACAGTTGAATACGATACTAGTATGCTTGCTCCCATTCCTCCAGTTGAGGGAGATGTCTTTCATATTGAAATAGACAGGCCTTTTTCAATGGTAGATGTTTATAGTTTCACAACCACAGCTTCAAGTATCAATACAGAAGCTATCGAGAATGAATTGGAGCGTATTGCGGTAGTACCTAACCCATATATTGTCGCGGCCTCATGGGAACCAAGACACCAATACGAATCAGGAAGAGGACCAAGGAAAATTGATTTTATTAATCTCCCGAGCGAGTGTACCATTAAAATATTTACTCTGTCAGGGTATCTTGTGACTACCCTATATCATAATGATGTTTATGAGAATGGCGCAGAATCATGGAACCTTCTTTCAATGGATAATCTTGAGATATCTTATGGTGTCTATCTTTACCATATTGAAACTCCTGATAACCTAGAGCATACAGGAAAATTTGCGATCATAAAATGAACAATAAAGTATTTATAGCAATAATAATTTCTGTTTCAATTCTATTGTCCCAGAATAATGTAGCAACAACCTCAGCAGCATTTCTTGAAATTGGCCCCGGAGCAAGGTCGCTTGGAATGGGTAGCGCCTACGTCTCAGTCTCTAATGATGCTAGCTCTATTTACTGGAACCCTGCTGGTATTGTAAATGTATCTGCACCCGAAGTACAGTCTTTTTACGCACCCTGGCTGGTAGAGACACAATTTTATTATAATACTGCTGTTGTTCCAATGGGTGCATATGGTAGTCTGGGACTTTCATTTACTGCTGTCACAATGGATGAGATGGTAGTCAGGACTGTACAGAATCCAGAGCCGAATGAATATGGACAAAAATTTGATGCTGGAAATATTGCTATGGGTGTAGCATATGCAAAAAAATTGACAGATAGATTTTCATTTGGCTTTCAGACAAAATTTATTCAAGAGTCTATATGGCAGATGAAAGCGCAGGGAGTTGCGGTTGATATTGGTACCCTTTTCATTACTAAGCGTGATCTGAATATTGGGATGAGTGTATCTAATTTTGGTGGTAAAATTGGTATGGAAGGTGTTAATACTTTGGTAGATATAGATGTAGATGAAAATATTTATGGAAATAATGATAGGATTGATGGCAATCTCAGTACCGTAAAGTGGCCTCTTCCTTTAATTTTTAGATTTGGGCTTAGTAGGGAATTCCTTTTATCACCCACTATGAAATTCCTTCTAGCTGTTGATGCTATCCATCCTAATAATAACCCGGAATATATTAATGTAGGTTTAGAATATAGTGCTCTAGATATGTTGTTTATTCGGATGGGTAAATCTCATACTTTCTATAGCTTAGATAATGGAACTGAAGATGGCTTAGCCCCCGAACAGGGTCTGTCTATTGGTGCCGGGATAAAATACCGAATACCCAGGGGCCCCTTGCTTAATATTGATTATGTGTATACGCAGTTTGGTGTTTTTAAAAATGTAGAAGGTTATTCTATAAGCCTTACCTTTTAACTTTCGATGAGGAAATTATTCCTTTTTCTTTATATATTACTAACTGGGTGTTCGATCCAGACAAAAGTAGAAATGGATATGGAACAAATATCTGAGACTGAAAAATTTCTTAATATACTAGACGAAGAGTGGAAAAAGGGAATTGTAAATAATCCCGAATGGGCCACTCGTCTGGGTGATAACAGGTTCAATGATATACTTAACGATGTTTCGTACAAAACTATTATCAATCGTCAGGGGGAGGCCCGTGATCTGCTTGCCAAAGTAAAAAAGATTGAATACTCAAAGTTATCAAAAGAGGATAAATTGAATTATGATTTATTTGTGAATAATCTTGAGCAAGATATTGAAGGATATCATTATTTATCTTTTTTAATGCCAATCGATCAAATGGGAGGTATACAGATTGGATTTGCAGGTCTACCAGATTATATGCCTTTTAAAACAGAAAAAGATTATGAAAACTATATATCTAGGATGGTATCCTTCCCAGAGAAAGTAGATCAAACTATCGATCTAATGAAGCGCGGAGTTGAGGCAGGATGGGTTCCACCGAAAATTGTAATGGGTTCTGTCTCAGACCAGATCCGCACTCAGTTTGAGACACCGATTAAGGAGTCTTCTTTATATAAACCTGTTCTCGAATTTCCAGAGTCAATATCAATAGAGAATCAAAAAAGACTGAAATCTAAATTAGAGAATGCTCTGAATAATTATGTATATCCTGCTTATCGTTCCCTATTGTCATATTTTAATAAATCATACTTACCAAATTGCAGAGAATCGATTGCATGTAAATATTTTCCCGATGGGGATAGCTTTTATAGATATAAAATAAAAAGCTATACAACAACAGACCTAAGTGCCGAGAAGATCCATGAGGTTGGTTTAGAAGAAGTAGCACGCATTAAGAATGAGATGATCGATGTTATTAAAAAAACAGAATTTAAAGGTACTTTTGATGAGTTTCTTACTTTTCTAAGAACAAGTCCCGAGTTTTACTTTGAGACAGAAGAAGAACTCTTGGATGCATATAGAGTGATTTGTAAGAAAGCAGATGCTAAGCTACCTGAATTTTTTAGACTTTTACCTAGGCTTCCCTATGGTGTCAAACCTATCCCAAAGTATCAGGCACCTTCGTCTCCTACCGCATATTATTATCCTGGAAATGAAAGGGCAGGCCGTTCAGGTTATTTTATGGCAAATACTTACAAGCTTGAAACACGGCCCAAGTATGAGATGGAGGCCCTATCTATTCATGAAGCCGTCCCCGGTCATCATCTTCAAATAGCATTAGCACAGGAGCTG
Source organism: uncultured bacterium (assembly GCA_964511215.1). GTDB lineage: Bacteria > Fidelibacterota > Marinisomatia > Marinisomatales > UBA1611 > CAZEER01. The sequence goes on from CAZEER010000014.1 coordinate 35,365, forward strand.
GAAGATATCCCTGAGTTTAGAAAATATGGAGGCTATACCGCCTATATAGAGGGGTGGGGTTTGTATTCAGAAAAACTTGCAGAAGAGATGGGTTTTTATGATGATCCATATAATAAGTTCGGACAACTTACCTATGAAATGTGGCGCGCATGCAGGCTTGTTGTTGATACAGGTATGCATGCTCTTGGATGGACACGCCAAAATGCAATTGATTATATGTTGCAAAACACCGCTAAAACAGTTAATGATATTACCGTAGAGGTCGATCGCTATATTGCGTGGCCCGGACAGGCGCTAGCATATAAAATTGGTGAAATGAAAATCCTTAGTTTGAGGGAACAGGCAGAAAAAAATCTAGGAGATAAATTCAATATAAGAGACTTTCATGATGTGGTCCTAGGTGATGGAGCAGTGCCTCTTAACATTCTAGAAAAACATATCAAAGAATACATACAATCACATGATTAATTATTTAATTCCATAAATAATAAAATAAATCAATGAAGATAAAAATTTTGGTAAAAATTATTATTCTGGTTCATCTAATGATGCAATCATTGACCGCCTGTAAACTTTGGGCGATCTGTGCAAAATCAAGTAACTCATTTACAACATTTTCTGAATCAGATCTTGGTACCATCAATGACCAATTAACATCTTTTTATTATCAGTCCGAGACTATGTTGGATGGTTGGGCCTTATTAGGTTATAGTGAGATTTCTTCAGATACTGTGGAGCCTCTTTGTCGTTCTAACATTCCCGCAACTGAAGATTCAACACTTTATTGGAATACGGTGAGCTCATTGTTAGACATTGAACTAGGTAATATTGGGATAGGACACCTTAGGATGGCGACTTCTGGTACAGGCGCAATTCCAAATCCTCATCCCTGGATGTTTTATCATGATAACAAATCGTTTTCTCTGGCGCATAATGGAACCGTAAATAAGGATCTACTATATAACCTTATAACAGAAAATGGTAGTGATATGTCATGGCTAGAGTCTAATCCCCCTCAGAGTTTTGGTGGTGGTTACTGGAGAAATGATGGCTGGGGAAATGTGGTAGACTCAGAATTAATTTTACTTTTAATAATGCAAAAAATCAACGTTAGTGGTGACATTCTCTCGGGTATGCAATTAGCGATAATTAATTTATTAAATGAAGGGGTTTCTGCCAATCAACTAAACATAATTTTTTCTGATGGATCTACTATTTTTATTTTTGGTGGTACCAATGGACTATACCTTTCTGAATCATTAGAGCATTATTCTATCATGACTTACCCAGAAAATAGTGGCCAAAATAATTGGGTAGGATTACAGAATGAAGAAATGATCACAGTCAACCATGATGGTATTATCCATTACCCCGATTTTGTTTCGACCGGGTCAGGTAATGATATGTCTTTAGCTCCAGAATCATTTTCAATGCATCCTGCATACCCGAATCCCTTTAATTCAAGTGTAAATTTTGTCTTAGAGGGAAACACGTCAGAGCAGATTGAGATATCTATTTTTGCAATTAATGGTAATAAAATCGAGAATTTTCTTATACCTAATCTGGTTAACAAAAAAGAAAATATTACCTGGTCACCTTCGATAAATGTTGCATCTGGAACATATATAGTAAGGGCTAGTATTAAAAATGAGATAGAAACAGGTAAGATTTTATTTATAAAATAGATAAATATTTATAAATTAGTAGGCTTTACCCTAGCCTAATGCAACCAAGTTTATTATTTATTGAGGAGTCTATAATTGGCAAAAACCAAAAAAGATCAAAGAAAAGATGATCAGAAACAGGTCCTGACCAAAGTTAATGAATCTGATCAAACTAAGAGTAAAAAACAAGAAGAGCCGAAAAAGAAAAAAGGTAGACCCAGTAAAGTTTCCAGTGGAAGTATTAGTATGTACCTCGCTGAGATTGGCAGATTTAATCCGCTACCTCCTGAGAGGGAGGTCGAACTTGCAATAGCCATACAGAATGGAGATGAACGGGCAATGAAAGAGCTTGTTGAGGCTAACCTTCGTTTTGTTGTATCTGTTGCAAAAAAATATCAGGGTAATGGTCTATCACTAGCTGATATTATTAATGAGGGCAATATGGGCCTTATAAAAGCTGCAAAGAGGTTTGACCATACACGAGGATTTAAATTTATATCTTATGCTGTATGGTGGATTAGACAATCAATCCTTCAGGCATTGGCAGAGCAATCTAGATTGATTCGTTTACCACTCAACCGGGTAGGCACAATAACAAAAATAACGCGTGCAGCAGAAAAGCTAGAGGCAGAGGTCGAGCGTCAGCCAAAGGGTGATGAAATAGGAGCGCAGCTCGAAATGAGTGGTGATGAAGTCCTGATGGCTATGCAATATTCCCGAAGACACAGTTCCCTAAACTCACCCTTTCAGGAAGGCGAAAATAGTAGTCTACTTGATATTATTGAAGACGCAGAAGCGGAAGAGCCTGAAGCTAAGATCATGATGGAATCGATGAGCGAAGAAGTTACAGGCGCCCTTGACACTTTATCCGATCGTGAGCGCTTAGTACTAGAAATGTATTTTGGTATTAATCGTGATAGTGCAATGACCCTAAATGAGATAGGTGAAGAATTCGATTTAACAAGAGAAAGAGTAAGACAAATAAAAGAAAAAGCTATCCAGCGCCTACGGCATCGATCCAGAAGTAAAAATCTACGTAGGTACTTAGGTTAATTTTTATAAGATTGATAAAAAAAGGGGCACCCAGCCCCTTTTTTATATTAATGATTACGCAACGACTGCGGCCTTTCTTCCACTCTTGGCAGTCCTGGCAAAAGCAGGTGGCTTTCACCCTTTTCTTTTGATGATACCTGCCACTATTGCAGCATCATGTGCCCTCATGCTTCCATCAGGCACTGGTCCCAATGCGAGTGTACTCGCGTAGTGGCCAACTTACAATTTCTCAGATGGCAAGAGCTGGACTCGGATTAAATCTTCTAGTAATTATTGCACTAGTTAGTCTTTTATATTTATATATTATTCCAGTACTTGGGATAGATATGTCTATCCCTCCATGGGCAAGAAATTAGTTTTTATAAAATTTACATTATTTTTTGTTAGCTGCATTTACTACTTGCAAATTTTTTTCACATAATACTATATTAACCGTGCCTTGGCGATATAGTTTAGAACTCTATCCCCTATAAAGTGCACTCTACATACCTACCGTGCTAAAAATAGATTTTATAAATAAAAAACCTTGGAGGTTTACATGCGTAAAGCGAT
>CAZEER010000015.1:0-37281 GCA_964511215.1 uncultured bacterium
GTTGCCGGGAATATTTAAAAAGCCTCATCATTTTTTTGAGGCTTTTTACTTTTCAACATATTTTTTTTTGTTTTTGTTAAGGGTTCTAGAAGATAGTAATATTTAGACAATTAAAGTATTTAGCAAATATAGTTATGAATAGACTACGAATATTATTTACTTACATTCTTATCATTATTCCATCCTTAAGAGGACAAAATGTTACACTTGACGGTGAGATTTTTGAATATGCAACCTATTATATAAACAGCTTTGATTTAAGTACAGGTGCAACGAATGTTCAAATCTTTAGATATACGCTTTCGTCAAGTGAATATCCTGTTTCATTAAAAATTAATTTTAGGTCTGCAATGATTTCACCAGCTCTTGGAATTAATAATGAGCAAACTATTATTGAGATAGAAACAAATCCTTTTGATTTACAAGCACCCTTGATTTTAGATAATAGAGATATTTCAGCAGAAACAACCACTATTTTTGATATGGATCAACCTCCAAATAGTATTCAATTAAGTGGTCAGGTTTTAGAGAGTATTGATCCATCACAGGCAGATGCTATTCTCCAAAGTGTTTTAGCAACTGGACAAATTGCTGATGGAGAATATATATTTGAAATTAGTATTTTGTCAGAAGATAATCAGTTATTGGCATCAGATTCGAAAACAATATTGGTACAATCTCCTGTCTCAATTTCACTTGAATCCCCAGGTGGATCTTTAGTTGATACATTAGATAATATGATATATACCACATTTCCTATATTTCAGTGGTTTTCACAAATTTGTAGTGGATGTAATAATTTTATCAGAGTAGCTAGATACAATTCCCAAATTCATAATTCTGTGGAAGATGCTATGATGGATCAAAGGGTATTACCTTTTGATCAAACAGTAGAATGGTATCAAATTGATAATATAAATAGTTTTCAATACCCCTTTAATGATGGATATCCTCTTGAAGAAGGTAATGTGTACTGTTGGCAGGTAATGATGACGCTACCCACAACATCTGGTATTGAGGAAATGCCCTCATCAATTGCTGCTTTTAAGATTGGTGAAGCAGGAGGTATAGAAAATCCAGATGTAATTTCTGATCCATTGCTTGTTGCACTACAGCAAACATTAGGTGATGATCAATTCAATGCTATTTTCGGATCTGGAAATGATCTCAATGGTTACCTACCTAATGGACAGATAGAAGTCGATGGTATTTCTGTGGATGCATCGAGTCTTAGTTATTTATTGAATCAAATTTCAAATAATGAATACCAAATACAATCTATTGTAATTGAATGAACGAGTCTATTAAAATATTATTTATTACTTTTGTTACTTTTACAGTTTTATATGGGAGTAAAATTGCTGTTGCTACAAAAGTCAAAGGATTAGTAGAAATAATGCCTGATGGTAAAGATAGTTTTTCAGATTTAAAGCCAGGTTCTATTCTTTCTGATGGTGATAAACTACGTACTGGTTCAAAAGGATTTGCTGCAATTATTTTTATTGATGATAAATCTACCTTGAAACTAAAAGAAAACTCAGAAGCGGTCATTACAGGGCAACGTTCTGCTAAGAGTATTTCAAAAAAAATTAATATGGATATAGGAACCGTACGAGCAACTATTACAAAACAAAATACTGATTTTGTTATTCAAACGCCTACTTCTGTAGCATCTGTTAAAGGTACAGACTTTTGGCTAGTTACCGACCCATCAGATGGAGATCTTATTATTGGGATTGAAGGACTTGTAGGTCTTACAAACAATGAAACTGGGCAAGAAATTGATGTTTCAGAAGGTATGTCTGGTATTTCTACTCCTGATGGTACCCTCGGTTTGGAAGAAACAGATTCATCATCTATACCTGATGATCCAAGCGAAGAAAATGAGGAAGAAGGATCTCAAATTAGGATTTACTTTGAAGGTCCAGATGGTGAGCAGAAAGTAATGATTATTGATTATCAATAATCATTATCCTTATTATTTTTTATTATAAAAAAATCCATATATGCTAAATCGTGCTCTACAGAAGATATTTCTGACCTTATATTTTTACATATTATGCATGGTTTTTTCTCAATCGAACCAATTTTATTACCATAGTAAGCCTAATAACGTAGAGATAGGAAACTCAATTGAGATATCTCAATTAATGTTGACAAATGAATCTATTCAATCTGGAACATTATATTTTCGTGATAAGGGTGGTGTAAGTTATCAAGAAATAGCAATGAAATATAAAAATGGAAGATGGACAGGGATAATTCCTTCACATCGTATCACCCTAGATGGAATTGAATATTTAACAATATTACATACAATTAATGGTGGTCGTATAGCAATGCCTTTAATTGATAATCCATTTGACAAACCCTTATCAATTCGAGTTAATTCAACTCAATTCAAGGATAATTCAAAAAGGCAAAACAAAAATGAAAAAGATAATGATTATGTAGAGGCAGATGTAATTATTCTTGCGCCAGAAAGCAGATCGGTTTTGTCACCTGATGAGGTGGTGATATCGGCATCTCTTTTTAATGAACCTAGTATCGATCAATCTCAATTTCAGCTATTAATTAATGATAAAGATTACACAGATCAAACAGTTATATTTGATGATGTAATGTCTCTGGTACCTGAACAAGAATTAGAATTTGGTTTTTATTCAATAAAATTATTATTAAAAACAAAATATGGTATGGATGTAGCACCGATTGAATGGAGTTTTAGTGTTAGCAAAGGTGTGAAAAATTTTTCAGACTCATTCAAATATAGTGGTTCTTTATTTGGAAAAAAATCCTATAATACTGCATCATCAATTTCAATTAATGAGAATGAATATAATAGCAAAATAGATGCAGAAATAAGCTGGATAAAAGTTAGATATTTTTCTCGAAACTCAAGCAGGGAATCAAAATTTTTACAACCTATTAATCGTTCAAGTCTCATTATTCAGATAACTGATTATTTAAAAATAGAAAATGGAGATGTGTATCCATCAATCTCACCATTTTTACTAGATGGAAAAAGAGTAAGGGGACGATATATTGATGCTGGTTTTAATTATAATATTGGTTTTGATGGCTTTAGAGTTTTTGGAAAAGAACTTTTAGGATTTGAATTAAAGGGTGGATTTGAATTGCAGACAGTTTCGGGTCTATTAACTAGGTCAGTACAATATCAGAATGGTATTGATCGGGCATATGAATTAATAACTGATTATACCCAATATGATAATGATGGTAATAGAATATATCTTTTTAATCGTAAAGGTTATACCTTTCCCAGAAATGTTAATTCTACCCGTTTTGGAATGTCTATAAATAATAATATAAAAGCAGGGATACATTTTCTTAAAGCTAAAGATGATTTTAATGAAATTGAACGTTATGCACCTGAAAATAGTATATTCTCTGTAGATACTAGTATCACCGGTGACGATGCTACGAGTTATTATACTTTAACTGAATTTATTGATTCTATTGCAAACAATGATTCAATAAAAATAAAGAGTAAAAATTGGAATGATGGTACTCCACAAGAGAATTTAGCTATTGGTTTTGATTTTGAAGGATCATTAGATAATAGAAAGCTTCTTTTTCAATTAGGTTGGAATATGAGTTTGACTAATTATAATATTTGGGCGGGTGCAGCTAGAGGAGACTCATTAGATTTATTAATGGATACTATATCTGATGGCAAATTACTTGGAAAATATGAGATAAGTGCAATTGGTGATTTTATAGATTCCTATAGCGATATTTTTACAGTTAATCCCCTATATATGGCTCCTATTTTGCCAGTTGATCCAATTGCTATGGAAGAAAGTAGATTTAGAGCCATTTTGAATATGCCTGCTTCTGCGTATTATCTTAGAGTAAAGGGTAGTTATATGTTTAATAACATTCTAGTTGAATACAGGCAACTAGGTCCTGAATATAAAAGTTTTGGTAATCCTTACCTGACTAATAATATTCGTGAATTCTTTATTAATGACAGGTTATCACTTTTAGGTAGAAGGTTAATGTTTGTTATGGGCTATAAGCATCGTGATAATAAATTAACTGAATTAGTTACTAATCCAATTACAACTAAGACAATTTCATTCAATACCACTTTAGTCCCAGGGCCTGGAGCACCATCATTTATTTTCAACTTTCAAACGATTGGTAAAACAAATGGCATAGATTCAATTGATGTAGATCAATATGGAAATTTTCTTAGAGATAATAGAGAAGACTCTCAAGCTTTGAATCTTATGGCTTCAATAAATATACCTGGGAATTTTAATAGGTTTTCAACTACTTCATCGATCAATATTAATTCAATTACTTATTCTGACAACTTAGTTTCTAAAAGAAATAAAAATTATTTTTTTCAGAAAGCGGAAACTCAATCATTCTCTGCATCCCTTTCCACGCGCTTTGAATTTCCATTAAAAACAACATCAACATTCAATCAAACTAGAATAATGATCCCCTTTTTAGACCAAGATGAAAATGCACAAATCCAAGAGAATAAATGGACATCATATATTATGTCCATACAATATGCATTCCTAGATAACAGATTACGTTTGAGAGTAGGTAATGATTATACAACTAATGGTGACAACAGTTCAGCTATCAATCTTTATGGTGGAAAATTGGGATGCGACTGGGATATTATTGATAATCTTACATTAAATTTTAATAGCGCTATAAGGTTTAATAATAATAATAGTAATAATATAGACCAAATTGATAATGATAATGATGGAATTATTGATGAAAAAGGTGAAAACTGGTATATTAATAGTTCAGGAGTCAATCTGACATTGGGATATAAGTTTTGATTTTAAAAATTAAAAGTTTTTTTGTTAACCACTCGATTGATTTGAGTCTGGTAATTGGGTCTATTATTTTGACTTCACTTTTGCATTGGTTTGGTTTGTTTGATTTTCTTGAATTGAAATCATATGATTACCGTTTCCACAGTGTTCGTGGTCCCTTAACTGGATGGAGAGCTAGTGATTCTACTATAATAAAAATGGGTACAGATGTAGTTTTAGTTGAAGTAGATGACGAATCATGGAGAATACTTAAAGATAATAACGTTCCTTGGCCATATCCTAGAGGGGATATTTGGTCAAAAGTTGTAGATAATTTATCTGCAGCAGGTGCAAAAGTTATTGCATTTGATATTCAGTTTGACTCTCCAGATGCTAGATCAGAATACTTGAGGAGTGTGAGTGGAAATTTGCCATCGGATTTTAAACAATATCTACCTGGTCATGGTGATATTCTTCTTGCAGAATCTTTAAAACGTGCTATGGATAATGGTACAAAAATAGTGATGGATGTAAAGATGGTTCGTGAACCAACTAGAATTCCACCTACTTATGTTGCTTATCCTGTACCAGAGATTATGGAAGTCAAACCAGAGACTGGACTTATAAATGATATGCTAGATACTGATGGTTTTTCTAGACAATACAGTATTGCAGGGTATATGGAGCATGAGCCTGATGTTGCTTATCTTACACTGGGCTTAAAATGTGCAAAAGTTTTTCTAGATATTTCTGATGATGCAGTTCCTGTTTTTGATGGAGAGAATCTTATTTTTCATTTTGGTGATCTAGAAATACAATCTTATGGTCGCACAAATAATTTCCTTGTCAATTATTACGGTCCACCATCAGGGTATAAACATCCTGGAAATGAAACTTTAAAACCTTGGGGAACTTTTCCTAGATTTTCTTTATCACAAGTACTTGATACTCGAGATTATGAATTACCTGAAGATATTGATTGGATGAGCCAATTTATACCAGGAGAGATACCCGACTGGATTCTTGCAATTGAAAATCCGGAAGAAAGAAATGATATGATGAGTATGATGGGTATTGGAACTGATTATGATATTACAAAATCACCATTTTACAATAAGATAGTTATCATTGGTGTTAATGTTGAAGTTATACATGATGTGAAATCTACTCCATTTTATAATTATATGGATTTAAGTCAGCTTACACCTGGTATGGAAACACACGCCAATGCAATCCAAACTATTCTACATAATAATTATATTAAAGCTTTTGGCGGGAAAACAACGCGTTACTTTGCCGAAGGTGCTTCATATCCGATAGCTAATATTATCCTTATAACTCTTTTATGTATGATGGCTTATTTACTATTAACAGTGGTGGATTTACATCCTATAGTTGCAGGAATTATAATTTTTTTTGAAGGCATAATATATTATGCAATTTCCATGGGAATGTTTGCAAATGATTATTGGTGGTTGATTAAAGCAACTATCGCAAAAATGATACCAAATAGTGTATACGATAAATTTTATGATCAATTACAAATTACACTGCCTTTACCTGGTGAATCTTATATAATGCCGATTATAGCGCCACTCGCAGGTATTGTGTTAACTTTTTCAAGTAATATTATTTATCAGTTTCTTCATGAAAAACAAGATAAGAAATTTCTTAGGGAAACATTTGGTACATATATTGCTCCTAAAGTTCTGGATAAAATGTATGAGGAAAAACAAGCCCCTAAACTTGGTGGTGTTGAAGGTCACCATACTGCTTTTTTTTCAGACATACAAAATTTTTCAACTTTTTCTGAAGTTTTGGAACCAGAACGTATGGTTGCTTTAATGAATGAATACTTAACGGTTATGTCAAAAGTGATATTGGATAATGAAGGGACACTAGATAAATATATTGGAGACGCTATCGTTGCGTTTTATGGTGCACCTGCTCCAGTAGAAAAGCATGAAATAAAATCGTGCGACACTGCTCTTAAAATGCAAGAAGCTCTAGATCAATTAAGACAAAAATGGAAAAAAGAAGATAACTGGCCAGAAATAGTTTATTCGATGCAACATCGTATAGGCTTAAATAGTGGAAAAATGGTAACAGGGAATATGGGCTCAGAGATGCGGATGAATTATACAATGATGGGAGATACAGTTAATCTAGCTGCTAGGCTTGAATCATCTGCGAAACAGTATGGTGTATATAATTTTGTAGGTGAAAATATTTATGAAGCAGCAGAAAAAGATTTTGTATTTCGCTTTTTAGACTTTGTTAAAGTCAAAGGCAAGAATATACCTGTCAAAGTGTATGAGTTAATTTCAGCAAAGGGCAACACAGATAATAAAATTATCAAACTTGTACAAGCATTTGAGGAGGGACTGGATTATTATTATCAGCAGAAATGGGACAAAGCAAAATTGCAATTTGAAAAAGCAGAACAAATGGAAGAACATTTTGAATCGAGAAATACGACACCATCAAAAGTATATATTGAAAGATGTTCAATGTTTAAGAATAATCCACCTGGTGAAAATTGGGATGGAGTATGGACAATGACTGCTAAATAGATAGAATATGGAAACTTTTTTGATTTTATCTATTATACAATATAGGAATTATACTACGTGTTAAATAACCGTGGAGATATACTATGGGTTGATGATGAGATTCAACATTTGAAACCCCATATCCTTTTTTTAGAAGAAAAAGGGTACCATCTAACTAAAGTGACAAATGGTCAGGATGCCATTAAACTTACCCAAAAACACTATTATGACTTAATCTTACTTGATCATGCAATGCCCGGAATGGATGGCCTTGAAACTTTAACTAAAATTAAACAGTATAGAGCTTCTCAACTAATAATCATGATTACAAAAACAGAAGATGAATGGCTAATGAATGAAGCAATTACTAGCCAAATAGAACAATTTCTAACGAAACCTGTTAATCCCAGCCAAATTTTTATGGCCTGTAAATTAGCATTAGAAAGAAAGAAGCTTAGTGAAGAAAGAGCGACAAGTGATTATTTAAAAGAATTTCAAGAAATTGAGAGTAGCTTGAGTAATGAGCTAAATGTAAATGATTGGTGGATATTGTATGATAGGCTAGTAGACTGGCAAATAAAGTTTGATACTTATAAAGACACAGGATTAGGAACTATACTTAATGATCAGATTCAAACTTGTAATAGAGAATTCGTTCATTTTATCGAATCTAATTATAAAATGTGGATGAAAAATAAAGATAGGCCTTTATTCACAAATGATATAATTAGGCAATATGTAAAACCACTTCTTGAGCAAGATAAAAAAGTATGCTTGCTAGTCGTTGATTGTTTGCGTTATGATCACTTTAAGGCTATGATGCCAATACTAGAACCTTTATTTAATATAAAACTACATAATGTGTTGTCTATATTACCTACTGCTACTCCATACTCTAGGAATGCAATTTTCTGTGGTATGTTCCCTCATAAAATGGTGTCAAAATATCCAGAGCAGGCTCTAGATATGGAGCAGGATTCTCCAAGTCTAAATCAACATGAAAAACTTTTTTTAACAGATAATCTATCTAGTCTGGGTTTAAGTAAAAAATCATTACATTATCATAAAATATGGGCAGTGGATGAAGGGAAAAAGTTTTATAATCGAATAAAAGATTACTCGCAGAAAGATCTACTAGCTTTGGTAGTAAATTTTGTAGATATCCTAGCGCACAAGAGTTCACAAATGGATGTTTTAAAAGAAATGGTTCCGGATGAATCAGGCTATCGAAATGCTGTTAAATCATGGTTTGAGCATTCATGGTTATTAGAGACACTAAAATACATTAGTGAAATAGGAGGGACTGTAGTTATAGCTAGTGACCACGGAAGTACTAGGGTGCAAAATTATGTTATGGTAGCTGCTGATCGTGGAGCATCCTCAGGTGTGAGATATAAACACGGTCGAAATTTAAATACTAATGAAAAAAATGCGCTTATAATCAAAGATCCTATAAGTTATCATTTACCTGTTTTGGGACCTCAACCATCTTATATTATTGCTAAAGGTGATCATTATTTTGTATATCCTAATGAAGCACATAAATATCAATCAAAATTTAAGAATTCATTTCAACATGGTGGAATTAGTATGGAAGAAATGATGATTCCAGTAGCTGTAATGGAGGCGCGTCATTAATGGATTATCTTTGCAACTCTATAAAAGAGACACATCAATTAGCTTCTAGAATTGCAAATGATATTTCTGTGGGAGCTATTATAGCTTTAATTGGAGACTTAGGTTCTGGTAAAACAACATTTACGCAAGGTTTTGCGAAGTCACTTGGTATAAATGAGAATGTGGGCTCTCCTACTTTCAAATTAATTTCTGAATATGATGGGAAAAAGTTTAAATTGTATCATATAGATGCATATAGACTCAAGGATTCAACTGATTTTTTAAATATAGGTGGAGAAGGATACCTGATTCCTGATGAAGGTGTGACAATTATAGAGTGGGCGGATAATATTCGTGATTTATTACCTGAAGATACAATTCATATCAATTTTGATAGAATTCAAGAGCACTCCTGTCTTAGAAAAATTAGAATTGTAGGTATGGATAGTGGATTCTAAAATTTTACTTGCTATTGAAACATCCTCGAATATTTGTAGTGTAGCGATTATAAAGCGATATAAAATTTTAAGTGTTATTGAGAATAATGCTCAAAAGCAGCACGTTGAAATTATGCCCAGCTACGTTGAGCAAGCCATGGATCAAAGTAAAATATCCATTGATAACTTAGATGCAATTGCATTAAGTATTGGGCCTGGTTCTTTCACAGGTTTAAGAATTGGTTTAGGTTTTTCAAAAGGAATTGCATATGCAAAGAAGATACCAATTATTCCGATACCCTCTCTACTCTCATTAGCTTTTAGTGTAAAAGAAAAAAAACCTAAAAAAGGTATTATGCATTCACATGCAAAGAAAGTGTTTTATCAGGAATTTAAATGGCATAATGAAATACCTTTTATAAAAACGAAACCAGTTGTTGGTGATATCCATGACTTTAGTCCAAAGTTAGATGGGGGTTTTCAATATAATTGTGAAAAAATAACTGGAGAAAAATTCTATTTGGATGAGGCAATACCTTCTGCAGTGTCAATTGGGCTCCTTGGTACAACCTTTTTTGATGATTGGGCTATAGAAGATACCTTTAGAATGGTTCCAGACTACATTGCACCTTTTGCGGTTGGGTCACATGCTAAGTGATATAACTATCAAAAAGGGGATGTTACATGATCTCTATGAAATATATAAAATAGAAATTCCTATTTTAGAAAAAAAAGTCTGGTCTTTAAGAATGCTTTATGATCAATTATTGGATGATTCAAATAGAAATAATTGGCTTATAAAAAAATTGTGGAAAGATCTAATGTATTGTATGCTTCGAAATTATCCTAAAGAAATTCATTTTATTGATTTTTCCATAAATCCATCTGAACAGTGTGAGGGTTTTTTCAATGTATTAGTAAAACATTTTTTACACAATATTCTAGCCAAATCATCTGTATTTTCAGAAGTTAAAAAGAACAATCTACCAACTGTAAATCCTCATCATTGTAAAGATGGATATAAAGCATTGATTATGAACTGTAATTATTGATTCCAACTCTATGGCTTGGTTTAAAAGAAAAGAAAAAAAGATTAAGGATGAAGAAAAAAAGTCTATCCCTGATGGTTTATGGGATAAATGTCCATCTTGCAATGAAATAATATATCGTCCTGAATTAGAGAAAAATCTTTCTGTTTGCCATCATTGTGACCATCATTTTCGTGTAAAAGCAAATCTATACGTAGATATTCTACTTGATAGTGGTACAGTTAAAAGTCATTTTGAAAACCTAAGCTCTAAAGATTTTTTAAATTTTAAAGGTGATAAATATTATAAGGACCAAATATTGTCTGCTAAGCAGAAAGCAGGTAAGAATGATGCAATAACAGTATATGAAGGTAAAATAAATGGACAAGATGTGATTTTGTCAGTCATGGACTTTAAGTTTATTGGTGGTAGTATGGGATCTGTTGTTGGAGAAGCAGTTTCACGCTCTCTGGTATTGGCTGGAGAAAATAAATTTCCATTTATATTAATTTGTTCTTCTGGAGGAGCTCGAATGCAAGAAGGTGCTGTGTCTCTTATGCAATTAGCTAAAACTAGTAGCCAACTTGCAAAATTCTCAAAAAATAAGGGATTATTTATTCCTATCTTAACTGACCCTACAACTGGAGGAGTAACTGCAAGCTATGGAATGTTAGGAGATGTGATCCTAGCTGAGCCAGGAGCTTTAATAGGTTTTGCGGGACCAAGAGTAATAAAACAAACTATAGGTCAAGATTTACCTAAAGGATTCCAGCGTTCAGAGTTTTTGCTTGAAAAAGGATTTATAGATCATATAGTTGATAGAAAAAACATGAAAGAAAAAATATCGACTATTATAGCCCTTTTAAGATGAATCCCCCTAAAATCTTAATTACAAATGATGATGGGATATACTCTCCAGGTATCCATGCATTGTGGGAAGCAATGTGCGAAGTAGGTGATCCGATTGCTGTAGCTCCTAAAACTGAACAAAGTGCAAAAGGTCATGCTATTACCATTACTAAACCTTTAAGAGTTAAAGCTATAACCCGTGACAATGGTTTTATTGGCTGGTCCGTAAATGGAACACCATCGGACTGTACTAAGCTAGCAATTAAATCGCTTTTAAACGAAAAGCCAGATTTAATTATTTCTGGTATTAATCAGGGTGCAAACTTGGGTTCAAATATTATTTATTCTGGAACAATATCGGCTGCAGCTGAAGGAGCCATATTGGGTATCCCTTCAATTGCTATCAGTTTGGCTTCTTATAATACTCATGATTACAAGCTCTCTAAATCTGTAGCAATTGAAATTGCAACACATGTGCTAAATTATGATTTACCTAACGGGACATTACTCAATGTTAACGTGCCCTACTGTGACCAAAAAGATATTAAAGGTTGGCGTGTAACTCGACAAGGTAATCAATATTTCAGTGATCAATATGAAGAAAAAAAAGATCCGCGTAAACAGAAATATTATTGGATATATGGTAGAATAATCGATGAGGATGAATCCTTGGATTATGATGGTAAAGCTATTTCAGAAAATTACATTAGTATAACACCAATTCATTTTAGGCTAACAAATGAATCATATATAAACAAATTAAATAGGCAATTATTTGAAAAATAATTCCTACAAAGATGGTATTGTAATTCTTGATTTTGGTTCCCAGTATACACAGTTAATTGCTCGTAGAATTAGAGAGAAAAATGTTTTTTCAGAAATTCTTAATTCTGATACTAATTTAAATGATATTCTTGCACGTAAACCAGCTGGAATTATTATCTCAGGTGGACCTCGCAGTGTATATGATAAAGATGCCCCCAAGTTTGATAAAAGGTTACTAAGATGTGAATTACCAATAATGGGAATTTGTTATGGATTACATATCCTAACTCATTATTATGGAGGTCTTGTTGAATCTGCTGGTAAAGGTGAATACGGTTTAGCTGTTCTCGATGTAAAATGCAATAAAGGTTTATTAAATGGGGTATCTTCCTCTTCCAAAGTTTGGATGAGTCATGGAGATCATGTCGTGCGGATACCTAATCAATGGCAAATTCTTGCATACTCTTCTAATGGTATTGTGGCTGCTTTGGCTAATGAAAACCAAACAAGAGTTGCAACTCAATTTCATCCTGAAGTAAATCATACAATTGAGGGTGACATTATTTTAAATAATTTTTTATTTAATATTGCTAATTGTGTTCCAAATTGGACGCCGAATAATTTTATAAAAGAGCAAGTTGAATTAATTCAAAATCAAGTAGGGAATAATGAAGTAATTGTCGGAGTTAGTGGTGGTGTTGATTCTACAGTGGTGGCGGCTTTAATAAATAAGGCAATCGGCGATAAATCCCATGCAGTGCTTATTGACCATGGTTTAATGAGGATAAATGAAGCAAGAGAGTGCATCAAAGCACTAAAAATTGGACTAGGAGTAAATATTCATTCTTATGATGAATCTACTAGTTTTTTGGATAAACTGAAAAATATCACTGAGCCAGAAGAAAAACGAAAAATTATAGGTAATCAATTTATTCGATCTTTTGATAGAATTGCAGGTAAAATAAAAGGAATTAAGTTTTTAGCACAAGGGACTCTTTATCCTGATATTATCGAGAGTGGTGTCAATAAAGGGAATACAGCCCAAGTGATTAAAAGTCATCATAATGTAGGAGGATTACCAGATAATATGCAATTGGATTTGGTAGAACCACTAAAGGAATTATTTAAAGATGAAGTTAGAAATGTGGGAAGAGAATTGGGCTTACCCGATTCTTTAATTAAACGACATCCTTTCCCAGGTCCTGGTTTAGGAATAAGGATTATTGGTGAAATTACTAAAAAGCGGATTCGAATCCTTCAATTGGCAGATCAAATATTTATTAGTGTCCTTATTGAAGATAATTTATATGACTTAATCTGGCAGGCTTTTTGTGTCCTAATACCAGTGAAAACAGTAGGAGTAATGGGTGACCATAGGACGTATGAAAATTTATTAGCATTGCGGGCTGTTACTAGTGTTGATGGCATGACAGCTGATTGGTTTCATCTTCCTCATGAAACGCTATCTAAAATATCAAACCAAATTATAAATTCTGTTCCTGGTATTAATAGGGTGGTATATGATATTACTTCAAAACCTCCAGGTACGATTGAATGGGAATAGCTTAAAAGAATTTTTTTGATATTTATAACCATGTACTTTTATGAGTATATATTAGGAGAGTCAAAATATTATTATTTTTCTGAATGGTATTCATTTGATTGGAGTTTTTAAGGCACATGGGTAAGTATATAAAACTTGTATTACTAAATTTATTTTCTGTCACCTTTATTGGACTTATTATATTGATAATAATGCAATATATAGAAGAAAAAAGTCTGAATATTAGTCTTATTTCTATTGTAGTAATTACAGCATGTCTAATTTTTTACCTTATAAAAGAAGTTTGGTCAATTTATAAACAAATTGGGGACTAATTATTTATTTTTAACATTACGGATGTATATTAGTTATTATATGTGTTTTGTTTATTAAAGAATAATATTTTGTAAATTTAAATAATATGAAAGCTTTTTGCATATTTACTCTAATCCTTTTATCTAATCTAATACCTCAGCAGCGTGGTAAGAATAACGATGTTATCCAATATGGATTCAATTATACTGGGGGTTTCAAGGATGGGGAAAGACATGGTGTCGGAAAATTTATTTATCCAAATGGTGATACATATGATGGTGAATGGGTTAATGATAATCGAGAAGGAGAGGGAGTTTTTACATTTAATGATGATAGTCATACTTACGTTGGCGGATTTTTAAACAATCTTTTTCATGGTTGGGGAACTTTGCATATTATTGGTGGAGAGAAATATGAAGGAGAATGGAAAAATGGAAAAAAAGAGGGCGAAGGTACATATTATTATACTTTTGGCATCAGTTATACTGGCGAGTGGAAAGATGATAAAAAACATGGAAAAGGAACCTATTTATATAAATTTGGAAAAAAATACGAAGGTGAGTGGAAAGATGATAAAAAACATGGGAAAGGGATTTCAATAGATGGTGCTGGAAATAAATATGAAGGGAACTATAAAAATGGGAAAATGGAAGGAATAGGTACATACACATTTAAAAGTGGTAATGTTTATAGTGGATATTTTTTAAATGATAAAAAGCATGGCAAAGGAAGTTTTACGTATATAAATGGTGATATATATACTGGAGAATTTTTTAATGGAAATATGGAAGGTAAAGGACAATTTAAATTTTCTAATGGAAATAAATATGAAGGAGAGTGGAAAAATGGTAAAAGTCATGGTAGAGGGACTTACAAGTTCAGAAATGGTAATATTTATATAGGTGAGTTTGTTAATGGAAGAGAAAATGGCCAAGGTGCATTCACCTATCCAGATGGTGAAAAGTATGTTGGCGAGCATAAAGATGGGAAAAGAACTGGGAAAGGAATATTTACTTTTAAAAATGGGAATATTTATGAAGGTGAATTTTGGGATGGAGTGAAAAATGGTATTGGTACTTTTAAATATCCAAATGGTAATACCTATGAAGGTAATTGGGAAAATGATCTCAGACATGGAAAAGGTATTTTTAAATATAATTCTGGCGCTATTTATAATGGAGAGTGGAAGAATGGTAAAATAGATGGCTATGGTAAATATAAATACTCTAATGGGGATATTTATGAAGGTGAGTTTTTGATAGGTAAAATGAATGGTCGAGGATCTTATGTTTTTGTAAATGGTACTGAGTATCATGGTGAATGGAAAAATGATGTTATGGAAGGAGAGGGTATATATACTTCTGCAAATGGTAATAATTATGAAGGTATTTTTTCTGATGGAAAACTAAATGGACATGGTTCATTTCGATCCTATCTTGGTGAGACTTATGTTGGAGAATGGGTAAATGGAAAAATGAATGGAGAAGGTCTCTATATTTTTGCAAATGGTAGTCGATATAATGGCCAGTGGGTAAACGATAGGAGGACTGGTTACGGTATTTACAATTATGCGAATGGTAATAATTATGAAGGTATATTTAAGAATGGGCAGAGAAATGGTAAAGGTACATTCCATCAGTCAAATGGAGATATTTACAAAGGTGATTGGTTGAATGGAAAAATAGAAGGACAGGGTAGCTATTTTTTTTCTAATGGTGATGTATATGTTGGCGAATGGATTAAAGATAAATTTGATGGTAAAGGAGTACTAACCTACTCAGATGGGAAGAAATATAAAGGAGATTTTAAAAGTGGTAGAATAGAAGGCAATGGTGTTTTATTGAAACCCGATGGTAGGAAATACGAAGGTAATTGGATTAATGGTAAAATGAATGGAGAAGGTACCTTTACTGATTTAAAGGGTAATAAATATGAAGGTGAATGGAAAAATGACAAATATAATGGCAGTGGTGTTTTTTTATATGCTAATGGTGACATATATAAAGGAATATGGTTAAATAGTAAAAGAAATGGTAAAGGGATATATTCTTCTATTAATGGTGATAAATATGATGGGATGTGGGAAAATGGATTTAAAAAAGGTTATGGTACATTTATCGCATCCAATACGGATAAATATATTGGAAATTGGTTAAAAGATTTTCGTGATGGTAATGGCATTCAAAAATTTTTCAATGGAAGCGAGTATGAAGGTGAATGGAAAAATGATCAAATACATGGATTTGGTAAAATGAAATATAATATAGGTGATGTATATGAAGGAGAATGGGTAGAAGGGTTACGAAATGGCATTGGTAAAAATATTTATTCTGATGGAGATGTATATGAAGGAAACTGGGTAAATGACCAAAGAAGTGGAAGAGGTATTTGCTTTTATGCTAGCGGGGATATTTATGATGGAGATTGGCTAAGAGATATTATCCAAGGCGTTGGCATAATGAAGTATTCCAATGGAGATATTTATAATGGTGAATGGGTACAAAATAAAAAAAGAGGCAAAGGCAGTATTACTACTAATAAAGGAAATTATACGGGTGATTGGAAAAATAATCAAAGGCATGGTGAAGGGACTATCTCTTATAGTGATGGTAGTAAATATGTAGGTCATTGGAGTCAAAATAAAATGTCTGGCACTGGAACATTTACAGATAATAATGGACATCGTTATGTTGGCAATTGGGCTAATGGTCAAAGAGAAGGAAAGGGGACGTATACCTATGTAGGTGACAAAATGAATAAAGTTATTAATGGGGATTTTCTATATTATAGTGGAAGTCGTTATGTTGGCGAATGGAAAGAAAACAGATTTCATGGTAAAGGTTCTTTTAAATACTTGGATGGTGGATCATATGAAGGGACTTGGAATATGGATAAGCGTAATGGAAAAGGGATCTATAACTCACCTTCTGGTGAACATTATGAAGGTGAATGGAAAAATGATAAAAAATATGGGTATGGAGAAATGGATTTTACTAATGGAGATAGATATGTTGGAGAGTGGAAAGATGAACAAATTAATGGGAAAGGGAAGAGAATTTACACTAATGGAGATCGTTATGATGGGGAATGGAAAAATAACCAAAAACATGGTAAGGGGATGTATATTTATAATAATGGAGATCAATATAATGGTTCTTGGGAACAAGATATAAAATTAGGACAAGGTATACAAAAGTATGTAAATGGTGATTCTTATAAAGGAGATTGGAATAACGGAATAAAAGAAGGCTATGGAATTTTCACTGATATTAAGGGTAACTCTTATGAAGGAAATTGGAAAAATGACCTTAGGACTGGAAAAGGAGTATATAAGTATGCGAATAAAGATGTGTATGAAGGAGAATGGAAAAACAACTTAAAAGTAGGAATGGGGAAAATTATCTATGCCAATGGTGATACATATGAAGGAGAATGGAAAGGTGATAAAAAGAATGGAAATGGAAAAGCAACATTCGTTTTAAATGGTATAGTTTACACTGGCGAATTTAAGAATGATGTATTCCATGGTTATGGTAGTTATACTTCATCGATTGGCAATTCTTACGAAGGAGAGTGGAAGTTCGGCAAGAAAAATGGTAAAGGTATTTTTAAATCATCTATTGGTGATCAATATAATGGTCAATGGGAAAAAGATATGAGACATGGTAATGGAAAGTATAATTATGCTGATGGTGATCAATATAATGGAGAATGGCAAGACGATAAAATTATAGGAAAGGGTATATATATATTTAACAATGGTAGTGTTTGTGAGGGCTTATTTTTAGATGGGGAATTAGATGGTCAAGGCAAATTCAAATTTGCAAATGGGGATAATTACATTGGTGAATTCAAAAAAGGTAAACGTGATGGTTATGGTCAGTGTGTGTTTGCTGATGGTAGTATCTATAATGGAGAATGGAAACTTGATAAAATAAGTGGCCAAGGGGAATTTATTTTTAAAAATGGTAATGAATATGAAGGGATGTTTTTAGATGGAGTAATGGAAGGACAAGGAAGTTACACTTTCAAAAATGGTAATATGTATATTGGTGAATTCAAAAAAGGCAAACGTGATGGGTTAGGAGTTTTTACTTATTCAAATGGTAATAAATATATTGGTGAATTCAAAAATGGTAATATGGATGGTCAAGGAACCTTCACTTATCCCAATGGAGATAAAAGAGTTGGTGTTTGGGAGAAAGGTAAACCAATAGAAAAATAGAAAATATATGTACCACTTGCTTTATTGCTCCAGGATCTTTATTCCTTTTCTTTTTATAAGTTGTTCTTTTTTTAATAAACCAACCTTTGATATTCATCCGAACTCATTTACTGGAGAAAAAATATATTTTTCCAAACTTGATGAAATTTATAGGCGAAATAAATCTTTTAATAAACAATGGAGTAAGCTGTATTCAAAACGTTTTAGACCTTATCGTCGCTTTCTTGGAAAACAATTTGAAGTTGTAGGCTCATATAATTATATGAATAACCATTATCTAGTTATAAAAGATATTAAAGGTCATAATTATAAGATGGATTGGATAGCTAAAAACGATAAAAATTATTTGTTACCGAGTTATATAGTTTCCAATGATCTATTTAATAAGGCAAAATCATTGATAGGAAAAATTGTATGGCTAAATGACGTTTCAGACCCACTAGGTTTTTCTCCAATTTCGGACTATAAGTTTAAACGTTATGCTCCAGTTAATGTTGTAGATGTAGTTTTCTACCAAAATAGTGATACTGATTATCCTATTTGGCTAAAAGTGCAAACAAAAACGGGACAAGATGCTCTTGTAAGATTTAATGATAAAGAAGGTAAACCGGGTTATAAAGATCATTATTTTCTAGATAACCCTCTGCCTGCAGAATGGGGTGAAAATATAATTAAGATGGTAAAAAGTAATAAAATTGAGATTGGTATGACTGAGCGCCAAATAAAAGTTTCTATTGGCAATCCTGATGAGATTCATAGTACATCAAGTATCCATGGAATAAGTGATCAATGGATATATAAAAATAAAATTGGTGAAAAAATCTATTTTCAATTTGAATATGGGAAATTGTTATATATTAACGAATGAGTTTTTTTGTTATAATAACAAGACGTGTTGGGATAGTACCTTTAATTAAAACTATTTTATGAATATTTTTCCCTTTATGATATTTGTATTTTTATTATTTCCATCTATTATTCTGGCAAAAATACCCGATACTCTAAATTATTTTGAGAGATTTAATATTGCTGTGAAATATTATAATGATGGGAGGTATAAAATTGCAGAAAAAGAGTTTAATTTTATTTATAGTAGAGTAAGAGATTATAGAGACCCTGCTGCCCAGTTATTAATAGCAAAAGCACAAAACATGCAGGGATTGTGGGATAAAGCAAAATATACATGTAAATCTATCCTTAAACACTTTCCTGATTCTCCGTATGAGGCTGATATACGTATTTTATTAGGTGACATTGCATTTACACAAGGTAAGACTACACTTGGGTTTCAAAATTATTTAATGGCAAGACCATTAGTGGATGACTTGTTATATATAAATGATATTGATAATAGAATATATAATTGTATTGCTATTGGATTGGAAGAACAAAAATTACAAGAATTATTATTTAGAGAAAAAAATGTTTTCAATCGAGCGATTATACATTTGGCACAATCTTACCAACAATGGATATATGGTAATGTCTATGATATAGAAACACATATAAATAAAATTGATACATTTTACCTGCCGGGACGATTTGCAAATATTTATGGTAAAATGAAAACCATTCGGAAAGAAAATATGCGTAATCCAGTTACAATAGCTGTAATTGTGCCATTAACAGGGGTCAAAAAAGATATAGGACTTTCTTATATACTAGGATTATCTGAATATCTGAATTCTACTACACATCTTGGATTAATCCGCTATCTTATTTATGATACAGTAGGTTTAGGAGTTAATTCATTAAAAATTATTACCGATATCAATAGAAATAAAAATATTACCGCAGTTCTAGGTCCATTAACTGATGAAGAGGTTTTCATTCTTGCTGGATTTAATTCACAATTACCTATTTTAATTCCTAAACCAGCCCCACCAGGGCTATCTGAATTAGCCGATAATCTGTTTTTTTTATCACCATCTTTGCAAACTATTGCAGAGCGTACTGCTCAAATGATGATTAAAGAATTAGGTTTAAAAAATATTGCAGTTCTTTCTCCTGGTAATGATGATTATAAGTTGGCAACAGAATACTTTTTAAATGAATGCTATCAACTGGGTATAGATCCTGTGGCTGTAGAGTGGTATATCGAAAAACCTGTGAATTTATCGAGACAATTAAAAAATATTAGACGTAGAGCATGGGAGTTAATGCCTGAACAAGAATTATCCAAGAAGGCTATTAATTTACAGATTGATAGTTTAGATGCACTTTTTGATGTAGATGTTGTAGATTTTTTTAAATTTCCTGAAGAAGAAGAGAAAATTGATAAAAAAGATTCAGCTAAAATAATTCTAGAGACAATTCAGGCTTTGTATATTCCAATTCGCCCAGATGAATTAACATATATTGGCACACAATTACCATTCTATAACCTAAAGATGCTAGTTTTTGGTAATGAAAATTGGTTGGATATGAAATTATTAAATCAAAAAGTAATAGGACCTCATGTACAAGGGATGAAAATTATTTCAGATGTAGGTTCTGCATTGTCTATCAATAACGATGACACTTTTTTAAATTTGCATAGTTTGGCTATAGAGCATTCACTTTTTTTGCAATCAATTGTAGAGAAAGGATTTTATACAAGTAAACAGTTCAAAGAACGACTAAGGAATAGCACTGTATTTTATGGTGAAAAAGTATCCATTCAATTTATTGGCAATAAGAATAATGAAAATGGTTATGTCCAAGTATTGGAATATTCCAAGAATAGTTTGAATACATTGGGAATTTATGATGGTGAAACCTTCAGCAATACATCAGAATAATAATTTTTTAAATATATCATCATTTTTTTTTAATTCATCTATTCAAGCCAATTTTTCTTTAAAACAATTTCCAACTAATGGAGAGTTAGGTAGAGAGTCATTTGCAAAAGCAACTGCATTTAATCCTTTGTATTTGATAATCCCTATTCAAACACATTCAACGAAAGTTGTATTTTGTGATATCCCCGGGAAAGTGGAAAATTGTGATGGAGTATTTACAAACAATCCTGAAAATGTATGTTCAATTCAGGTTGCAGATTGTATGCCAATATTTTTTGCTCACCGCTTTAAACCTGTATATGGTTTGATCCATGCGGGATGGCGTGGATTAAAAAATGGTATTCTAGCTAGATCTGGAGAATTGCTCAAACGTAGAAAATATAATTTATTTGATTTTGATGTGGTTATTGGTCCATCTATTCAAGACTGCTGTTTTGAAGTTAATAATGATGTCGCGAGGTATTTTAATCTTGAATTTATTACAATGAAAGAACCTCATAAATTTCACATTAATATTCAGAAAACAGCACAAAATGAACTAATCCAATTAGGTTTTGTTAAAGAAAAAATTCTAATGATGAATGACTGTACTTTTTGCAATGATGAGCATTATCATTCATATAGACGAAATGGGTCTGGAGCAGGACGAATGATTGGATTAATTGGGATAAATGGTCAATTAGCTTAAATGATATATATAATTTAAAGATTATGACAATTTTTGATGCTTTGATTTTGGGTATAATCCAGGGGATAACTGAATTTTTACCAATTAGTAGTTCAGGGCATTTGGTTTTAGCCCAAAGTATATTAGGAATTAATCAGCAAGGCAATGAGTTCGAAATTTTAGTCCATATAGGTACTCTTGCTAGTATTTTAATTGTGTTTTTAAAAGATATCAAATCTATATTTTTTTCCATAAAATCAAAAAATGCACAGATATTTATATATTTTATCATTATAGGTACGATACCCGCCGTTATTTTAGGTTTAGGATTGAAAGATTTTTTATTACCATTATTTGAAAATATCTTAGCAGTCGGAATTGCCCTTACTTCAACGGGTATTATTCTTTGTGGATCTTATTTTATTAAAAAGCAAGGTAAAGAACTCTCATATTTAAAATCAATAATCATTGGTTTTGCGCAAGCAGTTGCTATTATTCCAGGTATTTCGAGAAGTGGTATGACAATTACTTGTGCGCTTTTTCTTGGTTTGAATTCGAAAGATGCAGCGAAGTTTTCATTCCTATTGGCCATACCTGTAATATTAGGTTCAGGATTGTTTACATTTATTGATATTGATGGGGATTTTCAGATAAAAATAGAAATTGCCTTAGCTGGATTAATTAGCTCCTTTATTGTTGGTATGGTCTCATTAAGATGGCTCATTCATATTCTTGAAAAAGGTAAGCTCTACTCTTTTGGATTATATTGTATTTGTATAGGTATATTAACAATTATATCATAATATGGATTTAATTGGTATTATTTTCGTTCTTTATTTGATTCTTCTAATCGCTATTGGAATATGGACTTTCAAATTTAATAAGACACAAGAAGATTATTTTTTAGCAGGTCGAAAATTAGGTCCATGGGTTGTTGCTTTTTCTGAACGAGCTTCAGGCGAGTCT
Organism: uncultured bacterium; assembly: GCA_964511215.1. Classification (GTDB taxonomy): domain Bacteria; phylum Fidelibacterota; class Marinisomatia; order Marinisomatales; family UBA1611; genus CAZEER01. Next base: position 22,553 of record CAZEER010000015.1, read on the forward strand.
GCTTGGTTGTTATTAGCTTTACCTGGTGCTGCTATTACTATTGGTCTTAGTGAATCTTGGGCAGTTATTGGGATTATCTGTGGTATTATAGGTTCCTGGTATTTAATTGCAGAGAAACTTAGAGAACAAACCGAAAAATATAATGCATTAACCATACCTGAATATCTTCATCGCCGTTATAATGATAGTTCTAATATTATTAGACTTTTTTCAGCACTTATAATTGCATTCTTTTTTCTTTTTTACGTTTCCGCACAATTTCATGCATCCGGGAAAGTACTTAATTCTTTGTTTAATCTTAATCCTTTAATAGGCATATCAGTAGGAGCTTTAGTTATAATAGTATATACTATAATGGGCGGGTTTTTGGCTGTTGCTTGGACAGATTTAATACAAGGTATTCTTATGATTGGCACTCTTATTATTTTACCTATCGTAGGATTTATTGAAATGGCAAATGCTGATATATCAATCAAAGAAGAGTTAGAAAATGCCCATACAATTTATAATAATAATAATGCATCCATATTCATGGGAAAAAAAGGTTTTGATGCCATAATAGTTATATTGGGTGGTCTAAGTTGGGGATTAGGTTATCTAGGCCAGCCACATCTTGTTATCAGATATATGGCAATTCGTAGTTCCAAAGATGTGAAAGTAGCAAGAAAAATTGCAATATTATGGGCAATTCCAGGAATAACAGGAGCATTCTTTGTAGGTATTGTAGCTTTAATGTATTTTGGAAAATTTCAATTTCAATCCATTGATCCTGAACAAGCAATGCCAATGTTAGCTAGTCATTTGTTACATCCCATAATTGCAGGATTATTTATATCAGGAGCTGTGGCAGCAATGATGTCAACAGCAGATTCACAACTCTTAGTTTCGACGTCTGCTATTACAGAAGATTTAATTCATCAATATTTAAATATTAATATATCAAATATTAATTTAGTCAGACTTAGTCGAACTGTGATTATTATCCTTGGTTTGATCGCTTATGGAATTGCATTGTATTCTGAAATAAATGGTAACAATATTTTTTCAGTTGTTAGTTATGCATGGAGTGGTTTGGGATCAGCATTTGGCCCATCTTTAGTTATGACACTTTGGTGGGAAAAAACAACACGAAAAGGTGTCATAGCTGGTATATTAACAGGTTTTTTTACTACTATCATATGGGCCAATATTCCTGAGTTAAAAGGTATAGTTTCGGAGAGGTTGACAAGTTTTCTTTTTGCATTCATCGCATTATATGTGGTAAGTACCCTTACACAAAATGAAGATTAAAGAAGCTCTAAATAGTTTACGAAATGGTGTTCTTTATCCGGTTTATTATTTAAAAGGTAATGATCATTATCTTCAAAATTTTTTCACAGAAAAAATTGCTGAATCATTTTTTAATACTGATCCAATAAAGAGAAATTATTTGCATCCTGATGATACAAAAGGGAAGGAAATAATTGATAGGCTTACAACCACTGATCTTTTTATGTCAAAACAAATTTTTATTATTAGAAATCCACAACAAATAAGAGGGAAACCTGTTCAGAGTTTATTAGAATATTGTATAAAACCAATTGACAATCATATTTTATTATTAATCAATGATGATTGGGCAGTAAAAAATTCATTTTTATCAAAAATTGAATCAATTATAGAACCAATTGATGTGCAAACGCCATTCTCGAATGACGTAAAAAAATGGGCAAATTATTTTATAAAACAAAGATGTAAAATAGCAGAGCCTAAATCAGTAGATCTTATTGTAAATATTGCAGGTGATACATTAAATCATTTAGAGAATGAAATTGAAAAAATTTCACTTCTTATTGGCGAAAGAACAACTATCAAACAAACAGATATTTTAGAGTTTTCGACTTGGAAGAGAGAAAGAAAATTATGGGAATTCCTTTTAATGCTGGGAGAGAAGGATTATAAAAATTCCATTTTATTAGGTAAAACTTTGATCTCAAACCATCAAACGATGGTTTCATTAATATATCCATTAACAGCTTTTTTTCAAGAAATGTTATTTCATAAAATGAAAAATGGAACTTCTAATACTTATAGAGGTTATATAGCTATACCACCATCTATTAGGAAAAGACTTCATTATTTTAGTGATGGATTTACTAGTAATAAACTGAGATTGGCTTTAAGAAAATTAAATAAAATTGATTTAAGGATAAAATCACAATATACATCTGATGAAACAGAACTCATTCAATTTATCAATGATGTCATTGGATAAACAAACATCTCAATTTATTTATACCGATGAAGAGTTGATTGGACTTTTTCAATCGGGTGATGAAAATGCTTATATTGAATTAGTTAATCGCTACAAAGATAGATTAACTAATTTTGTATTTCAATTTCTTGGTGATATAGAACAGGCTCAAGATGTAGTACAAGAAACAATGATAAAATTATATCAGAAAAAACACTATTATCGTGAAATAGCAAAGTTTTCAACTTGGATTTATACTATTGCGCGTAATCTTGCTAATACAGAACTCAGAAATAGAAAAAGGAAGAAAACTGTTTACTTAAGCCAGATGAGCAGAAAAGAACAAGATTATGAAATCACAGCAGTACAACCCAATGTTGATCAAGATGTTGAAAATGAGTTTATTCGTAAACGGATCTATGCATCCATCCATAAATTAGACGAGCATTTTAAAACAGTTATAATCTTAAGAGATCTAGAAGAATTATCATATGAAGATATAAGTGATATTGTTGGTGTTCCCTTAGGAACAGTAAAATCGAGGATTAATCGAGCGAGATTGCAATTACAAGCAGATTTGCAAGATTTAATATAGGAGGAAATGTTATTGATGAATCGTTATCAATTTGAAGATTTAATTTCAGAGTATATTGACAACCAACTTCCGTTACAAAAACGGAAAGAGTTTGAATTATATTTAAATGGTAATCCAGATGCAAAAGCGAAGATCCAATCTGTTCAGTCAATTCTTTATAAGATTAAGCGTTTGCCAAAAAAGAAAGCGAATCTAAGATTTAATGAAAAACTGATGGATAGATTAAAATTGGACTCTTCTCATAATAAAAGAAGGTTGGATGGCGGTAAACTATTTTTTGGTTTTACACCTATAAATGCAACCTTGATGGCAGGGCTATTGGTTGCCTTTATAATTATTATTGTAAATATTGTTAACCCTTCAGGTGAATTGGAAATAATGCAAAAACAGTTTTATACAAATGAGACAGCGTACAAAAAACAAAACACTGAAAATTTAAAGTTAGAAAATGTTAATGATACCCTAAATAATATTGTTCATTCTAAGATTGACTCTATTAAAAAAAATAAAAAGGACTATTCTGAAAAAATAAAATTTGTAAATGATTAATTTTTTTTAAAATACCAAAGAAGTTTTAATCCCCAACTAAACTTGCTAATTTTATTGGAGAGGATTATTAGATTATGCCTTCAATGATAAATTTGAAATCATTTACAAGAGTCTTAGTTGTGTTTTGTTTGATTGTATTTACATACACAGTTATTCCTCAGGTGTATTCTCAAATAAGTGAAATTCTAAAATATATTATAATTATAATGATAATCATTATTTTAATGATATATAACCAGATTTTATCTAATCTAACAATCCCCAATTCAAAAAATCTTGATAAGCCAGATTTATCGTCTCAAATATCAAGTCACCATACAAGCGATATAAAAAATTTGTATAATAATTTAACATCTCTCATAGTTTCTACTACAAAATCTATCAATCAAAATTGTAAATCTGCGATTTTTATTATTGATCCCATACAAAATTCATTTGTTTTGCAAAGTAGGGAAACTAATGAATTTGCAGATTCAATATCGGCATCTAACTCTACGCTGAAAAAATATATAAAAAATAACAAGAAACTACATCAAAAAGATCATCCTACTCTTTGGAATAATTTATTTTATTTACAATCATGGAGGGGTAGTGAATGTGCAATATTTAGTCCGATTATTCTTAAAAATAGGTCTGCAGGGTTTATCCTAAGTAGGATTGATCATTTCACTGATATGAGGGAAAATGAATTAAATATCCTAAACCATTTAGGTGAATTTGTTTCATTCAGCCTTGAAAATTTAAGCGATCTAGAGACACATATTATTGGTGAAGATAGTAAATCTTTAGTGCTGGATATTCTATCCAATTTAGATTTCAAATCTGATAGCCAAAATATTTATAATAAATTTAAATTTTTAATCCTTACTATGTTTGATTATGATAGACTCACTATTTCAATTCGTAAAGAGACAGAAAATAGAAGAGAATACGATAAAGGATTAAATTTGTTTGTTATTCTAACAGATGGAGATAAAGATCAGTTTACCGAAGGTATTGATTTCCCTACAAATGGTTCTTTACATGGTCTTCCCGTTATTAATGGAGCTTCAATCAATACTATGAATTGGCAAAAAGCTTATTCTAATATGGTGAGGTTTAAATCAACAGAATCAGATGAGCAAATCTATCAATCTGTATTAGGTTCGCCGATAATTATCGATAATGAAAGTAAGGGTTCAATAGTTTTGGAAAGAAAATCTGAAAATGCATTTTCATCAATAGATTTAAAAAATTTAGAGTTGATTGGCCAAGTTCTAGGATCGGCCTTGAATTGGAAAAACGAATATGAAAAAATTCATATTAACGCTACTCATGATGGTTTATCAGGTTTATTAAACCATCAAACATTTAAGGAAAGGTTCAATGATGAAATTCAAAGAGCAGAACGTTTTCAACAAAAAATGGCAATAATGATATTCGATTTGGATAAATTTAAAAAAGTAAATGATACACTAGGACATCAATATGGTGATTACGTTATTCAAACTGTTTCAAAAATAATGGAAGATAATGTACGTGCGGTAGATGTTGTTGCACGGTATGGAGGTGAAGAATTTGCTGTCATTCTTATTAATACTACTGCTGTAATGTCAAATGTAGTTGCCCAAAGAATTGTATCTAATATTGCGGAATACCCATTTTCCATGAATGGTGTTGATACAAATATAACTATCTCTGGTGGCATGTCAGAATATCCAAGCCATTCAAAACAGATGAGTTCTTTAATTGAGTTTGCAGATCAGGCAATGTATTCGACAAAGCAGAATGGTGGTAATGGTATAACAATTCATAATAAAAAATTGGCAGAAAACAATGGACAGATTTAATATTAAATATTTCATTTTATTTTGTGTTACATTTTTTGAGTTATGTGCATCAAACCTTGATCAAAATGAATTAGCTTTACACCATTTTATGCAAGGTGAATATTTAATGAATCAAGGGAATTATGCATTAGCAGTCTTAGAGTTTCAAGATGCAATAGAACTAGATCCAAATGCACCAACTATCCATGTTTCTATTTCTGATGCTTATATGCGCCTAGGTAAAATAAAAAGAGCTGAAGATCATCTGGAAATTGCAATAGAATTAGATCCCAATGAAAATGAAGCATTTGAAATGCTTGGGCAACTTTTTGTTAGTCAAAAACGATTTTTTGATGCTGAAGAAGTTTTTAAAAAATTAAGTTTATCTGCTCCCGATAATATTGACTATATTTTTGCATTGGCTGATTTAGCACAGATTCAAAACGAATGGGATTTAGCTATAGATTATTATATTAAAGGTTATGAGCTAAATAATTTGGCAATTAATGGATTAGAGCAAGCATTACAAATTGCACTTACAACAAATAAGTTAAAGCGTGCTGAGAATATATGTGAGTTATTATTAAGAGAGGATCCTAAAAATATTGTTCTATTGCAAACAATGAAAGATTTAACTCTATTTAATAAAAATTATAATTATGCCCTTGAGATATTAAATAAAATTGAAACAATAAGCGGAGATACACCGGACATTTCAATCCAAAAAAGCTTAATCTATGAAGAATTAAATCAACCAGTAGAAGCAATAGATGTTGTCATTGAGTATTTTAAGAAAGATAGTCAAAATGTAGATATACTAAATCGATTAGTTACTTTATTTATAGATCAGAATGAAAATAAAAAAGCCAGGATCTATAATGAAAAGATTATCGATAATTTCCCTGAAGATCCTCGTGGATTTATCAATAATGCAATTATATCTATGAGTGACAAGGAACCTGAAACAGCAGTATCTATTTTAAGTCCTCATGCTGAGAAATTTTCGATGAACTTCATGTTTAATTATTTGCTTGGTACGGCTTATTATCAAATTAAAGATTACGATAATTCAAAGGACTTTCTTCTAAAAGCACTAAGTATTTATCCCCAATCAAGGAATACAAAACACAATTTAGCACTTATTTATGATTCAAGCGGCGAATGGGCAGAATCTGACAAACTATATATGGAACTAATATCCTCTGACAGTACGGATGCTCAGGCGTACAATAATTATGCTTATAGCCTAGTCGAGCGGAATATAAATATTCAATTTGCTCTTGAACTTGCAAAAAATGCGATTCGTATAGCACCTAAATCTGCAGCGTATTTAGATACGATTGGTTGGATTTATTATAAATTGAAACAATATGATGAAGCATTAGGATATATAAAAGAATCGTTAGTGCTTGATTCAGAAAATATAACAATTAAAGAACACTTTGATGAGATTGTAAAGCAAAAAGCAGAAATGAATAAATCAAAAGTCCAGCAGATAGGAGCTCAAGATTGAATGATAAAATTCAGATTACTTATTTTTTTTGTTTTTACAGGATGTGTAGGAACTGGAGATCATAAATTTTTTCTTAATCCACAGAAATCTTATCCAGAATATTTAAATGAATTTAAATCATGTACTGGGAAAGGAAGTATTGAATCGAAAGTAAACTTGCGAGGTACACTTTCATTTAGTTATAACTCTCAACGTGATAGTACATTTTTTCAATTTACTGATATTTTAGGAAGGAAGGTTCTATTGATGTGGATTACACCAAGTAATATTTCAGCAAGGGATATGATTGCAAATAAGCATTACGGATATACTCAGATCATGGAAATTTTTCCTATTTTCAGGGTATTAGGACCAATGGATATAACAGAATTTGTATGGGGAGTTGAGCCTAATTATAAAAAAAAAGAGAGAAGTGTTAACTCACAAATAAATAAAAGCACAGAATTAAATTTTTTTTACAAGAAAAACAAAAACAAAAAACGATCTTTAGTTGATGTAATATATCATGATAAAAGCACTGACCAGATGGCCAATTTCAGTATTAACAATAGAAATTATAGTAATGAGTATATCAATATGAGAAAATTTTGGAAACTACTAAAATATTAAAATGAACGTTTCTATAGTTATTCCAGTTTTTAATGAAAGAGAGTCTTTACCAGATTTAACAGATCAATTAAATAAAAATTTACATATTTATAATTCTTGGGAAGTTATTTTTATTGATGATGGTTCAACTGATGAATCAGTAGAATGGCTTTCTGAATTATGTTCAAAAAATAATAATTATAAGTTACTACAATTTTATCGGAATTATGGTAAGTCTGCAGCCCTCAGTGAAGGATTTAAAATTTCACAAGGTAAATATATAATTACTATGGATGCAGATCTGCAGGATGACCCATCTGAGATTAAAAACTTGATTGCTAAGCTTGAAGAAGGTTTTGATCTTGTCTCGGGTTGGAAAAAAACTCGTCTTGATCCCATAAATAAACGGTTACCATCTAAAGTTTTCAATTATGTTACTAGATTGATGACAGGTGTGAAAATTCATGATTTCAATTGTGGATTAAAAGGGTATAGGAATTCGGTTGTGAAATCCATTGATGTTTATGGCGGGCGACACCGATATATACCAGCATTAGCTGGACATAGAAAATTTAAAATAACAGAAATTATAGTGAACCATCGTGAACGGAAATTTGGCAAAACAAAATATGGTGGTTCTAGAATTTTTCATGGTTTTTTTGATTTAGTTACAATTCTTTTTTTGAATCGCTACACACAACAGCCTTTGCATTTATTCGGTATTTTTGGTATTGGCTTTTTTTCATCGGGATTATTCATTGAGGGTATTGTACTATATTACAAATATTTTCTAAGAGAACCATTTTCCAAGCATATGGCATTATTGACTCTAGGAGTGATGCTAATTGTAATTGGTATCCAATTTTTTTCAATAGGATTACTAGGAGAACTATTGGCTAGATTTTCACAGGGTAATGAAAATAGGGTAAAAAAGTTATTTGGAAATAACTTACCTGGGACAATTGACTAATTTTCTGGTTTTTATTTCATAAAATACAATAAATAGTTATTGTCCTTTTTAACAAAAACAGTTCAATTAATTTTGGGTAAGGATCTTAATTTTCAGGTTGGATTTATAATTTGTGGTACACAGAAAGGTGGAACAACGGCATTAGATTATTATTTAAGATTGCATCCTGAAATATGTATGGCAAATAAAAAGGAAGTACACTTTTTTGATAATGATAGAAATTTTTTAAATCAAGATCCCAACTATTTTGCATACCATATCCATTTCAACCCAAAGAGCATTCATGAAATTATTGGAGAAGCAACACCAATCTATATGTATTGGAATCATGTAATGGAACGGATCAGGCATTATAACCCAAATATAAAGCTAATTGTAATTCTTAGGAATCCAATTCATAGAGCTTTTTCTCATTGGAATATGGAGCGAGATAGAAAGCGAGAGAATAGAACATTTTGGAAGGCTATTCAAGAAGAAGGTATTAAAAATAAAACCCGTAATCAGGACAGGACATTTTCTTATATAGATCGTGGATTCTATTCGAGACAAATAATAGAAATTTATAAGTATTTTGAGAAAGAACAGTTATTGATATTAAAAAATGAAGACCTACGAAATAACCCTAATATAGTACTTGAAAAAGTTGCTGAATTTTTATCTATTACAGCTTTTGAGGATATAAGACACGAAGAAATACATTCGAGGAAATATTTGTCAAAAATCAATCATAGGGAGTATGAATTTTTGAGTTTACTTTATAGAAATGAAATACAAGATTTAGAAAACCTTCTAAACTGGGACTTATCTTCTTGGTCAAAATGAAAATCGCTAGCAAATTATTTATTAGTATTATAACTCCATCATTTAATCGTGCAGATGAGTTAGAATATTTATTCCAATCGTTAAATGATCAAACAATTGATCCAAATATTTTTGAATCAATTATATCTGATGATGGATCGACAGACAATACTGAAATGGTTGTGAAAACTTGGCAAAAAAAGGCAGCATTTAGAATAAAGTATATTACACAGAATAATCAAGGTCCAGGTTCAGCGCGCAACAATGGGATGAAAATTAGTAAAGGTGACTTGATTCTTTTTATAGATTCAGATTGTGAAGCACATCCAGACTGGATTCAAACTATTGTTAATGAATATAATAAATTTGGTTTCGATGCTTTTGGTGGTCCTGATGGAGCAAAGGAAAATTTCAGCATACTGCAAAAAGCTATTGATTTTTCAATGACATCTTTTTTAACTACTGGTGGTATGCGTGGTCATAGTGAAAAAATGATTGCGAATTTTTTTCCACGATCTCATAATATGGGTATTTCTAGAAATATTTATGAAACAATAGGAGGTTTTGGGAACCTTAGACATGGACAGGATATTGAATTTAGTAATCGTATAAAAAAATCTGGTGCGGAAGTAAAATTTATCAAAGATGCTTTAGTGTACCATAGAAGAAGAACATCTTTGAGCCAATTTCTTAAACAAGTATTTAATTGGGGTGTAGCAAGAATTAATTTAGCAAAAATTGATCCTTCATTGTTGGAACCTATCCATTTTATGCCAACCTTTGCATGTTTTGCGTTATTATTAATTATATTTATTACTAAGTATCTAGATTTGGATAACCTAATAATAATCTTTTTATTATTTATGCCATTATTCTTTATTTCTTTATTTGGCGCAATCAGTAAAAAAGACTTGCGAATTTTTCCATATTTATTGATAGTAATTCCATCTCAGGTATTTGGTTATGGCTTAGGTTTTTTACAAGCATTTATTAGGAGATTTATTTTTAATCAACCTGAGTTAGTAGGTTTTAAAAAGAATTACTATCAATGATAGTAATGATTTTAGGTATGCACCGTAGTGGTACATCAACGATCGCAGGTGTTTTGCATCTAAATAGAATCATTATGGGTACCTATCAAAACTTTTGGCCACGTCCTCTTAATCAAAATCCGAAGGGATTTTATGAAAATTATGATTTTCGAAAGATTAACGATCAGATGTTAAAAAAAGTTAATTATGATGTAAAATCTTATAATCCAGAGATTCCTATTCCTGTATCATCAACAAAAATTTTTTCCAAAGTAAAAAAATTAATAATGCATTGTAATAAATTTTATCACGATTGGGGATGGAAAGACCCAAGGAGTTGTTTGACCGCGCATTGTTGGGTGGAAATGATTTATGATTTAGAATTACAAAATAACCTTAAGATTATTTTTGTAGCTCGTAAAGCTTCATCAGTGGCACGCTCATTAAAAAAACGGAATGGATTATCTATAGAAATTGGTATGGAATTATGGAAAAGTTACACGGATAGGGCATTAAAATTTTGCGAGAATTCGGAATTACCCATTCATTATTGTTCATTTGAAAATCTTTTAGATAATCCTATAGTAACATGTAATTATCTCTTTGAATTTCTTGAAAGACCTTGGGAGCAAAGTGTTGTCGATAAATTTATTGAAAAAAAAATCAGTACTAGCGCAAAAGGAGAGGATATATATTATCCAGATCATATAAATATTCTTGAAGAAAAAGTGTATTCACTTCTGCAAAAATAATTTGAATAATCCAATGGAAAAAACTATTACAGTCCTATCCGTTAGTTATAGATCAGGTCAACATCTTGGTAGATTATTTAAAAATATTTATGATAAAGCTAAACATCCAGATTCATTACAATTTGTAGTTGTTGATAATACTAATGGAGAAGATCGAGAATTGAAAAATCATTTTTTACCAAGTTTTGATATTAATTTTTTATATAATAATGGAAAGGGACTTCAACGATCAGTCTCTCATGCAAATGCACTCGATATAGGTCTTGAAAATTTAGATACTGATTATACTCTTATCATTGATCCGGATGTCCATATTTTTAATAAAGGGTGGGATCGATTATGTATTGATTCAATTGAAAACGAAAAAAAAGCAGTTATTGGCGCACCATATCCATCATGGAAATTGGGTAAAGTGCATGATTATCCAAGCGTTGTGTTTATGTTTTTTAGGACTAAACAAATACAGAATTCTGATGAATCATTTTATCCATTTCCAGATTTATTTAAACAATTTGTAAATAGTGGTTTGAGAAAATTAACTAGACTTGGATTTTTCGCAAGTAAATCCAAACTTGATAGTTATAAGCGATTGCGTTCCATAACAAAGTGGCTAGAAAAAATTACAGGAATAACCAGCCCTGATACAGGGAATAAAATTATTGAGTTCTTTCGAAAAGAAAGATACATTGCTTTTAACTTTGAGGCACCTTATAGTAAAAATTTGGAACTTTCTGGTCATGCTACCAAATCAATATTAGCAAAAGAATTTGAATATTATACATATAATGATAAACCGATTATGACACATATGTATGGGTCTGGTGTTTTCCATTGGAAAACAAAAAGGGGATCCGATATAGAATATTGGAAAAGTTTAATAAAAAAAGTAGAGTTAAAATTATAGTGGATTACTTAAAAAAAAATAAAACACAATTCACTTTACTATTTATTATTCCAGTTTTATTTCTTTATAGGATGATTTTTTTCAGTGAAATTGTCGTCACAAATGATGAATTAGAACGCCATCCCATCAATGAATGGCGTGATAATTACTTATCAAATAATGACCAGATTCCTCAGTGGTTTCCTAATCTTTTCTCTGGTATGCCTTCCTATGGTGGTTATATTTATTCAAATGGAGATCCTACTAAAATTTTTCGAAATAATATTCTTTTTAATCCAGGTTTAAAAGTATGGTTTTATTTAAGTCTCTCAGGAATTGGTATGTTTGTATTACTTAGATTCTTAGACGTAAGTAAGTTTTCAGCACTTTTTGGTGGTTTAATTTCAGCATTAACACCTTATTCATTTGGATTAATAAATGCTGGCCATTTAAACAAAATTTTTAGTATGGCCTATATTCCATGGGTATTACTAGCAGCAATTTTCTGTATGAAAAGACCCACGATAAGGTCAATCCTCCTTTTAGCTCTTGCAACAGCTCTCCAACTTTGGGTTAATCATCCTCAGATCGCTTATTATACTTGGATGGTAATTGGATTTTATTATGTTTGGTCTGTGGGTTTAAAAATTAAAAATAACACATTATCTATAAAAACTTTCATTTTACCATTAGCAGGTCTAATTACAGGTATAGTGTTAGCCTTGTTTTTAGTGTCAGATCCCTATTTAGAAATTTACAAGTTTCAAAAATACTCTAATAGAGGTGCAAAGTCAGTTTTAAACAATTCTGATCAAACAAAATCGGGTACAGATTGGGATTACGCAACAAATTGGTCATTTCACCCATTAGAAGGACTATCCTTCTTTTATCCTTATCACTATGGATTGCAAAATAAATCTATACCAATAAATGATATAGATGACTTGGTGGATTATAAAAAATATTGGGGATATATGCCATTCACTCAATCAACGCATTACGTAGGCTTAATTACTATTCTTTTTGCTATTCTTGGTGTTTTATTAAGAAAGCCAGATAAGATTGAATTGGTTTTCTGGGTTATTACAATTTTAGCACTGATAACAGGTTTTGGATCTTTTTTTCCATTACTATATAAACCTTTTTATTCTATTCTTCCTTATTTTTCAAAATTCAGAATTCCATCTATGATTTATATACTTTTGGCAATAACCTTTCCAATCCTAGGAGCAAAAGGCCTTGATACTTTTTTAAATAGAATAAATGAAAAAGATACTTTTAAAAAAGTTTTATATATTGCAGGAGGGATGATGGGATTGACTTTTATTCTTCTTATGTTTGGTGAAATTTTATTTAGTTTTAGTAGTCCTGAAAAAGACGGCCGTTTGCTACAGCAATATGGTATCCAAATTATTGAAAAATTAAAATCTTCCAGAGTAGATATATTTAACAAAGGACTATTGATTAATTTTGCTTTGAGTCTTGGCTTTCTAGGATTAATATGGGGTTTAACAACAAAAAAATTAGATAAAAATATTTTTAAGTATGGGATACTTTTATTAGCAGTATTAGATCTATGGATTATTAATCAGGAGTTTATGAATGTTAAACCTTCTAAAAATATGGATAGGATATTTAAGAATGATTCAATAATTAACTATATTCAGAATGATAATGGCCATTATCGTGTATTCCCAGCAGATCAAATAGGATCAAATCGATACAGTTATTGGAATATTGAAAGTATAGTAGGGTATCGGCCTGTTAAACTTAGGCACTACCAAGATCTTATGGATGCAGGAGGATTCACGAAACGAAAAATTTTAAATATGCTAAATGTAAAATATGTACTTACAAACAAAAAGATTAACAATTCAAACTTTTTAATTATAGATGGTTTAAATGGTATATACGAAAATAAAAATGTTCTTCCAAAATCTTGGATAGTAGGAAGTATTAAATCAGTCAATTCACAAGAAGAATCCTTGAAGGAAATACTTTCAAATCATTTTAATCCAGCCACGCAGGCAATAATAGTTAATTACAAAGGATCAAAAATACCAGATAATGCTACAGGAAAAGTTATAGTAAAATCAAGAGCAGAAAATAAAATTGAACTAGATTCATTTTCACAAACAGGAGGTTTGTTAGTATTGTCTGAAGTCTATTATGAGCCTGGTTGGAAAGCTACAATAAATGGTCAAGAAACACCTATTTACCAAACGAATCACGTGCTTAGATCAGTGGTCGTTCCCCCTGGAGAGAGTAAAGTTGTTTTTGAATATGATACTACAGATTGGAAGAGAGCACGAATTCTATCTCGTATATCATTCTTTTCTATATTACTGATAATTGGTAGTCTATTTTGGCAAGATAGAAAAAAAATACGATAGCATAATGAAACTTTATAGGCATGCTGGAAATATAAAAGCATCTTTATTTATACTTGGAGTTATATTAGTAATTAGCTTGCTTGCCTATACCCAGAGATTAGTTAGTGAATTACGCAATGATAATAGAGAGATTGTTCGTTTATACGCCAATCTAATAGCCAACATTGTTCAAGATGATAATGATGCCAACCTTGATTTTGTATTTGAGAACATAATACAAAAAGTTAAGTTTCCATTAATCCAAACGGATACAGAACACGTACCTCAAATGTGGAAAAATCTTCCTAATAAACTACAGTCAGATCAGGAAATAATTAAATTTATGAAAATTGCTGATCAGTATAATGAGCCTATTGCATTAACGTATAAAGATGCTATTGTAGGTGAAATTACTTTTGGATTTCTTCATTATGGTGATTCATATTTAGTAGAAAAACTTAAGTTATGGAGTTATATAGAAATAGTAGTAATAGGTGTTTTCATATTCCTTGGTTTCTCAGGCTTTAGCTTTATTAGAAATAATGAGAAAAAACATATTTGGGTAGGCATGGCAAGAGAAACAGCGCACCAATTAGGAACCCCTGTGTCTGCTTTAATGGGTTGGGTTGATTGG
>CAZEER010000016.1:0-27415 GCA_964511215.1 uncultured bacterium
TGCTGTTATTTCTGACTTTATGGCAGGTGAGATAGAGTATTGTTTAGATCAATTACCTCAAAATACTGAAATTGCGATTGTAGAGGGTCAAGGAGCGATAAATAATATGCACTACTCCGGTGTAACTTTAGGGCTTCTGCATGGATGTATGCCTGATTATTTAATATTTACGCATGAACCGAATAGAGATGTTGATACGTCCAATCATCCAATCCCTGATTTACAACAATTAATGGATTTACATTTGGATTTGATGCGACCATTTAAAAAATCAAAGTATTTGGGTGTGAATTTATTAACCATTAAGCAAAATGAAAAAAAAGCAAAAAAGATAAAACACTCGTTGTCAAAGAAACTGAATTTACCCGTAACAGATATTATAAGATGGAAAGATGAAGAATTTATTGATAGCATTGAAACTTCTATATTTAAATGAAATTAAGTTTTACCACATATCGCATCTTTCTTAAACATACCTTTGGTATATCCAGAAGTAGCAATAATTGGTACGATATTGTGCTAATATTTTTACAAGATGGTGAAATAATTGGCAGGGGTGAAGCAGCGCCATCTGCACGGTATAATGAATCTAAAGAATTAATTAAATCTATATTAGACAGAGGTGTATTTTTACCTGAAAATTGCACTGATAGGAATAGAATCTGGGAGTATATATTGCCCCAGTTGGGTAAGGTGAAATCTCTTGAAGCAGCCTTCAGTATGGCATTATGGGATTGGTGGGGACAAAAACAAGAAAAACCTTTATACGAATTACTTGGTTTAGATATGTTAAATACACCAATGACTAGTTATACAATTGCAATAGGTGATATTAGTGAAATTGAAGAAAAAGTTAATGAAGCGAATCCATACGCTATATTAAAAGTTAAATTAGGTACTTTGAGATCGGATAAGCTTATCATAAATGAAATTAGAAAAATCACAGATAAAGTTATTCGAGTAGATGCTAATGAAGGGTGGGATCTTGAAACAGCTATATATATGTGTAAATGGTTGGCTGATCGAAATGTAGAATTTATAGAACAACCTTTCCCCTCAAAAAAATTAGATCTTGTTTCTCAATTAAGTAAAATATCACCGTTAGAGATATTTGCTGATGAAAATAGCATAAACTCAAAAGATATTCCTGATATTAAGAAATTTGGATATAATGGTATAAATATTAAACTGATGAAATGTGGATCAATTGAGGAAGCTATGTCTATGGTGAAATCTGCTAAATTCTATGATATGAAAATAATGCTTGGTTGTATGGTAGAGACATCAGTAGGTATAACAGCTGCATCACATTTAGCAGGTGAAGTTGATGCAGTAGATTTGGATGGAAACCTATTGATTACCAATGACCCGTACAAAGGTGTTGGGATAAAAAATGGTAGATTAGTTTTACCACCTATGAATGGAATAGGGCTAAAACTAGAATCAAAAAATGGTGATTTAAGATAATGAAAATTCTTGGTATAGAGCACATAGGGATTGCTGTTCAGGATTTTAAAAAAGCTGAAGAATTTTGGAGTAGTATACTGGGAATAGACCATCATTCCACGGAAAATATAGATGATCAAGGTGTGGTTACGGATATTTTTGATACTGGCAATGGTAAAATAGAATTATTAGTTGCTAACAATTCGAAATCTTCGATAGCAAAATTTTTAAATAAGCGAGGACCAGGTATACATCATATTTGTCTGAAAGTTGAAAATATCATACTAGCAATTGAGGAACTCAAGAGAAAGGGAATCAAAATCATAGATGATAACTACAGCATTGGTGCTGAAGGTTATAAAGTTGTTTTCATACACCCAAGATATACTGGAGGGGTGCTTTTAGAATTAGCGGAGGCTCAAGACTAGTTTTTAATCTTTGCTGAAAGGTAGTCTAAATACACTCTTAGATTTTTTTACTTTTGAAGAGTTATCACTTAATCTTTTTTTCTTAGTATAATTTTTTATATCATCCATTGGGTTGTTATTCGATTCATCAGTAATTACGATCAATTCATCATCAACTAATTTTCCCATTTCATAGAATGATTTTCTTAACGGGACACCTTTAAAATCATATTGAATCCATTCGCCATTTTTTTTGCTTCCTTTCATTAACCCTCTTTCCTTAACACGTCCATTTCTATGATATTTAATTATTAGTTCATGCCCTGGTGGTGTTGTGTTTGCAATCACTTCACGTCGTTTATCTACAATGGAGGTATCATATTTTATATACGTTTGTCTCACAAGGTTCTTTAAAGTATCTTGGACAATTGTGGTGTCGAAGGTTAAAATTTTAAGCGTATCAAAGATGACACTTTTATATTTCATGTCAGGACCTATAAAACTAGGATCTTTAGGTTTTCGAGTAATTGCTTGTACCATGGCAGTGGAATAAATTTCCTGTAGTTTTTGATATTCTTTTTCAGCTTTTTTCCAATCTCCACCCGCAGCGTTTAATGCTTGGTTTATCCAGCCTTGCGCCATTTTATCGCCAGTATCTCTTGCTTTTAAGGCATCACTTAATGTTTTGTATTTGGGAAACGCAGATTGTTTTTTGTCAATCATATCAGGGGTGAAACTATCAGGAAATTTACTAGAATAAGTATGGATAGTGACCGTATCATTATTTGAGACTACTAGAGTATCAAATGATTTTATCGAATCAACAGCAAAAAGCCAGATGGAATCTCTAATGACAGTTGTATCATGAGCAAAAACCCACGTAGTATCTTTGATGTAGGTAGTATCATAAGCAAATGCCCATATGGTGTCTTTTAAAACAGTTGTGTCATAGTTCACCATAACAGTTGTATCCATCACAAATACTGTGTCATAATTAGTTTGTATTACTGTTGTGGTATCATATTTATTAATATAAATACTATCAATAATTACAATTGTATCATAAACTGTTGTTGTTGCATTCGTATATATGAAAGTTGTATCCTTAACTGTAGTTGTATCATAAATCGTGGTATAAACAAAAATTGTATCAGTTAATTGTTCCGTAAGTTTTTGCTCATAATTATTTTTGAGTTCACTAGATTGTTTTAATAATGCTGCGACTGTAGTCTTAAGACTATCTAGCTCATTTCTATAGGTGGATTCCACTTTTTTTGTTCGTGCTAGCGCTTTAGGTTTTTCAGTCGCGACCACCTTAGTTTTTTTAGCTTCTGTTTTAACAGACCTTTCGAATATAGGTTTAGGTGCCTCTATTATAGATCCTGACTGTGTCCTATAGACTTTTCTTTTTTTCTGTTTTTTCTCATTCTGTGCACAAAGCATGATGCAAAATGAAATTAACAGCGCTTTTTGAAGGTTACGCATATTTTTTGTAAATTTTTCTAATTATTCACGGATTTTTACTCGGATTACTAGTCTTGTGTATTTGGCTTAGCAAGCGAGAATAACTATACTATAGTTTAAAAACAAATAATTTCTTTAAAAATAAAAAAGAATAATCTAGATTATAAAATATTTTTATAAGAAAAAATTTTAAAAATTTTCTAATTGTTTTAGATAAATAATGCAATATTATTAACAAAATTTTCATCAACAAGATTTTTTATAATGTGTTAGCCTATTAAATACAGTGATTCCAATTATGTCTAATGCAATAAAAACTAAACTAAAACAAACTCCCAAGCTACCAGGTGTTTATCAATTTTTTGATGCAAAAAGAAGTATAATATATATCGGTAAAGCAAAAAACCTGCGGAATAGGATCAGTTCCTATTTTCGTAATAGTAAGTATTTATCTCCAAAAACTACAATGATGATTAAGCATATTTCTTATTTTGAATGGATTGTTGTAAGAAACGAGGTCGAAGCCTTGATGACTGAAGCCAATATGGTGAAAAAATATCAACCCAAGTACAATATAGATCTAAGAGATGATAAATCATATCCATTTATTAGGATAACAAATGAACCCTATCCACAAGTAGTTTTAACTAGAAAAATTATTAAAGATGGATCAAAATATTATGGGCCATTTACAGATATCAAACTTTTAAAAATGACTTTAAAAGCATTGTATAAAATATTTCAAATTCGTAGTTGTGATTATTACATTGATAAAAAAGCTATAAAAGAAAAGAAAATTGCGATCTGTCTTGATTACCATATCAAAAAATGCGAAGGGCCGTGTGAAGGGTTAGTGTCGCGAAATCATTATTTGGATATGATAAATCGAGTTGAAGATTTTATGAAGGGAAAAACACACCATACTGAGTTATACCTTAAGAACCGGATGGATGATGCTTCATCCTGTCATAATTATGAAGATGCTGCAATTTATAGAGATCAACTTGAGGCTATTAACTCTTTTAAAAAAAAACAAAGTCATGTTGCAACAGATTTTGAAGAACGAGATGTTATTGCATTGGCAAAAGAAGGTGAGATAGGTATTGGAGTTATCCTAAGGATTAGGAATGGAAGGATATTTAGTCGTGATAAACTTTCAATGCGACGCTTGGAAGATCAAGATGATTTTAATATGAAAACTATAATTACTAGATTTTATTTAGACAGTGATTTTATTCCGAAGGAAATTTCACTGCAAAATAAACCTAAAAATGAAATTGGATTGATTTCATGGTTGAAAAAGAAAAGAAATGGTTCAGTGAGATTTTCATACCCTCAGAGAGGTAAAAAAGCAAAAGAGATTAGAATTACATATCAAAATGCTAAGTTACTATTGGGTGAATGGCTTGTTAACCGTGAAAAAATAAAAGATCAGGCTCCAAAAATTTTAAGGCAATTGAAAGAAGATCTTAAATTGCATATAAATCCAAGGAGGATTGAAGCATTTGATATATCTCATTTAGGAGGTACAAATACCGTAGCATCAATGGTATGTTTTATTGATAGCAAACCAAAAAAGAAGGAATATAGAAAGTATAATTTGCAAAAAATAAAGGGTATTGATGATTTTTCAGCTATAAGAGAAGTTGTGTTTAGAAGGTATAAGCGAATCAAAGATAGTCAGGGTCCTTTACCTGATCTAATTTTGATTGATGGAGGTAAAGGTCAACTTAATGTGGCAGTTTCAACAATGAAAAAATTAGGGTTAGGCTATATCCCTATAATTGGACTTGCAAAAAAGTTAGAACAAATTTTTATACCTGGTTTTTCTGAACCCCAATCTATCCATAAACAGAGCACAGGATTAATATTATTACAACGTATACGCAATGAAGCCCACAGGTTTGCTCTAGCATATCAAAAACAAAAAAGAAAAAAAACAATGACTAAATCCATCTTTTCCAGTGTGTCTGGAGTTGGAAATAAAAGGTTACAAAGTCTTTTAAAAGTATTTGATGGTCCAGAAACGATAAAAAACCTCTCCCCGGAATTGATCAAAGCTGAGACTGGAATCCCTATTAAAGTAGCAAAGGAAATTGTGATTACAGCAAAGAATTTCTCAAGCACACTAAAATAATAGCTTGTTCAGTAATGTAAGTAATTTAGTGAAAATATACTGCAAGTCTGCCATTGACCTCCGTCGATAAAATTTGCTAAATTAGACATTATGGCAGATTTTAAAATTGATTCAAAATTTTCTCCAAAAGGCGATCAACCACAAGCGATCGATGCATTAGTTAAAGGTATTCTAAGTGGTGAAAAATATCAGACCCTATTAGGAGTTACAGGTTCTGGGAAAACTTTTACTATGGCTAATGTTATTCAATCGGTACAAAAACCAACTCTGATAATGTCCCACAATAAAACGCTAGCCGCGCAACTTTTTGTTGAATTCAAACAATTATTTCCAGATAATGCTGTAGAATATTTTATTTCCTATTATGATTATTATCAACCAGAGGCATATCTTCCTGTAACTGATACATTTATAGAGAAGGATAGTTCTGTAAATGAAGAAATTGATAAACTTAGATTAAAAGCAACTAGTTCCTTGATGGCTCGAGAAGATGTTATTGTAGTTAGTTCAGTATCATGTATATATGGTATTGGATCTCCAAACGAATATAAAAATGCAACTATCAAAATATCAAAAGGTGAATATGTAGATATTAGATCATTATTAGCGAATTTGATTCACATTCATTATTCAAGAAATGATCAGGTATTAGAAAGAGGTAACATACGTGTCAGGGGAGATGTTGTAGAAATTTTCCCGGCGTATGAAGATTTATGCATACGCATTGATCTCTTTGATTCTAATGTTGATTCTATTGATAAATTTGATCCATTAACAGGAGAAGTAAGTGAAAGAATTGAATCTGTAGTAATTTTTCCTGCTAAGCATTTTGTTACGGATAAAGATAAAACTATAGAGGTAATAAAAGAGATAAGAATAGAATTAAGTGAAAGACTTGAGTTTTTGCAAAAAAACAATAAACTATTGGAGGCGCAGCGTTTAGAGCAACGAACAAATTTTGATATAGAAATGATGATTGAGCTTGGTTATTGCGCTGGAATAGAAAATTATTCAAGATTTTTTTCAGGACGTAAAAAAGGGGAGAAACCTCATACTTTGATTGATTTTTTCCCTAACAACTTTTTAACAATCTTGGATGAATCTCACGTGACATTGCCTCAAATACAAGGAATGTTTAATGGGGATCGTTCTAGAAAATTAACATTAGTTGAACATGGTTTTCGACTGCCTAGTGCTCTAGATAATCGGCCTTTAAAGTATGATGAATTTCACATTTCTCAAAATCAGGTAGTTTTCACATCTGCAACTCCATCGTACAGAGAATTAGAGTTGTGTGATGGTGTAATCATAGAGCAAGTTATACGACCAACAGGTTTATTAGACCCGGCAGTTGATATTAGAAATACAGATGGACAAGTTGATGATCTTATTGGAGAAATAAGATATAGAGCGAAAAAAAATGAAAGAGTTTTAGTAACTACTTTAACAAAAAGAATGGCTGAAGATCTTTCTGAATATCTTTCGAGTCTAAATATACGTGCAAAATATTTACATTCGGATATTAATTCCTTAGAAAGAGTCCAAATATTACGTGATTTGAGAATGGGTAAATTTGACGTATTAATAGGAATAAATCTCTTAAGAGAAGGTTTGGATTTACCAGAAGTAAGTTTAGTTGCAGTCTTAGATGCAGATAAAGAGGGTTTTTTACGTTCTAAGAGTGCTCTTCTTCAGGTGGCAGGCCGTGCTGCGAGAAATCAAGATGGTTTGGTTATTTTATATGGAGATAAGAAAACTGATGCAATGAAATATTTAATTGAGACAAGTGAAAATAGAAGATCTATTCAAGACGATTTTAATAAAAAACATAACATTATACCAAAAACCATTCGAAAATCTATTGATCAGACAATGCTTTCTACTGCAGGTGCTGAGTCAAAAGAAGAAAGTGATTGTTCCAAGGTATTAATTGATAAAAATCAAATTTCTCAAGAAGACAAAGAAAGTATTCTAATTGAATTACGTAAAGCTATGCTTATTGCAGCAGAAGAATTAGATTTCGAAAAAGCTGCAAAAATCCGTGATGAGATTATAGAATTTGAAAAAAGTGTATAAATACAGCATTGAAAAATTATCAGTTAAGAATTTTATGTAATGCTTTGCAAAGCCATAGAAAGTATATTAATGAATAAAATAATGTTTTTGAGATGAGAGGTTTATGTTAGATATAGCAAAACTCCAGAAAAGTTCTGGAATTATTGGAAATTCAAATGGAATTTTACAAGTATTGGAGATGATATCTCAGGTAGCGCCTGTGGATATTTCAGTATTAATAACAGGAGAGTCAGGTACAGGTAAGGAGTTAGTAGCAAAGGCAATACATAAAAATAGTAAAAGAAATAATAGTCCTATAATTGTAGTTAATTGCGGAGCAATTCCAGAAGGTATTATAGAATCAGAATTATTCGGTCATAAAAGAGGATCATTCACTGGAGCAGGAGAAGATAGAAAAGGGTATTTTGAGGAGGCTAATAAAGGAACAATATTTTTAGATGAGATTGGAGAGACTCCCATAGAAACACAAGTGAAACTATTGCGTGTACTTGAAAATGGTGAATTTATGCGTGTTGGGGAAGCTAAGACGCGTAAAACAGATGTCAGAGTTATAGCAGCTACAAATAGAAATTTGGAAGAATTAGTTAAAAAGGGTGATTTTAGACAAGATTTATATTTTAGACTCAAAACTGTTTTACTGCATTTGCCTCCATTAAGAAAACGTGTGGAAGATATTAGTTTATTTATTGAGAGATTTGCTCTAGAATTCACACGGTCAAATGATATCATTTATCGAGGATTTATGCCCAATGCCATTCGTGTATTAAAACAATTTGATTGGCCAGGAAATGTAAGAGAGTTAAAGCACTTCATTGAAAAAATTCTTGTATTAGGTAGAGGTGAACGAATTAGTAAGGAAATGGTACAAAAAGAATTGTTTACTAATCCCCAATTAGATTCAATTACAAACCCCACTTTACCAGTTGTGATACCAAGTTCAACAAATAAAGCTGAAATTGATCTTATATTACGTCAGTTATTTATGTTAAAACAAGACACTGAATTAATTCAGAAAATGCTATTGAATACTTCTGTACAGGTAAATAATAGAACAGGTTTAACTAACATTAATGCTTTAGATCAAAATATTCAACATATGCCAGATAAATCTCTAGAAATTGTTGATAATATATTTCAATATTTGCGTGATGATGCAATTGGTGATATGTTGATCAAAGATTTGGAAAAAGAAGCGATAAGTCGTACACTAAAGTTTTTTAATAATAATCGAAGGAAAACTGCTAAATCTTTAGGGATGAGTGAAAGAACACTTTATAGAAAAATTGAAGAATTTTCTCTAGAACCAAAAATTAAAAAAAGAAATTGAATTGCCAAAAATAATATTATTGTTTCATTTATTTTTTCTTTCTTGTGGATTTTATTCACTTGCAGGGTCTATCCCTCCTCATATTAGATCGATAGCTATACCTCTTATGGATAATCAAACTGCAGAGTTTGGTCTCAGCGAAAAAATTACAGATGGTATTATTGAACAGTTTAATCAAGTTGGCGTTTTGATGATTGTGGATGAAAATTCGGCGCACTCTATTTTAAGAGGATCTGTAAAACAAGTAAATGATGGACCTTTTACATATAGTAAAGAAGAATCTGTATCAGAATATCGTTTTAAGATTGATATTAATGTTGAATGGTATGATGTATCTAATCAAAAAAATATTCTAAAGAATCGATATTCAGGTTTTGGTGCATATGGAGTAAGTGGGGATATTTCATCAGATGGAATTGATAATGATGAGGATGGTAAAATTGATGATAAAGATGATGATGAATTTGGTGAGCCAAGGGCTTTTGCAACTGAAGTTGCTATACGTAAAATTGCAGAAGATATTTTGAATGATATAATGACAACATGGTAAAGGTAATTAGATGAAATCCATATTAATTAGTGAATTAAATAAATATGAAGGAAAGACTGTTGAGCTTAAAGGTTGGGTATACAATACTAGAAGTATTGGCAAAATATGGTTTATAATATTTCGTGATGGTACTGGCTTATTGCAGGGCGTTGTTGTTAAAGGTGAGGCGAGTGATGATACTTTCGCATTGGAACAACAGCTTAATAAAGAAGACTCAGTAATCATTAATGGTATAGTTCGCAAAGAACCACGTTCTATTGGTGGATTTGAATTAGGGATAAATACAATAACACTTGTGAATAAGGTAGTAGAAGAATTCCCTATTTCCCCTAAAGAGCATGGTGCGGATTTTTTAATGTCACATAGGCATCTTTGGCTTCGATCAAAAAGGCAAAACTCTATCATGAGAGTTAGGCATCGAATAGTTAAAGCAATACGAGATTTTTTTGATAATCATGGATTTACATTAATTGATTCTCCTATTTTTACTGGGAATGCTGTTGAAGGGACAACGACTCTTTTTGCGGTGGATTATTTTGAA
Source organism: uncultured bacterium (assembly GCA_964511215.1). GTDB lineage: Bacteria > Fidelibacterota > Marinisomatia > Marinisomatales > UBA1611 > CAZEER01. Next base: position 9,949 of record CAZEER010000016.1, read on the forward strand.
AGATCTGCTTATCTTACTCAGAGTGGACAACTATATCAGGAAGCAGGAGCAACTGCATTTGGAAAAACTTATTGTTTTGGACCAACATTTCGTGCTGAAAAGTCAAAAACTCGGCGCCATCTTACAGAATTCTGGATGGTTGAACCAGAGATGGCATATGTAGATCTTAATGAAAATATGACTTGGGCTGAGAATCTGGTTGGCTACATAGTGGAACAAGTTTTAGAGAATTGTTCAAAAGAACTAGAAATATTAGAGAGGGATATTAAAAAGTTAAAAAAAGTAATACCACCTTTTCCTAGAATAACATACAAAGAGGCTGTAGATATACTTAAAGAAAATGGAAGTAATTTTGAATATGGGAATGATTTTGGTGCGCCGGATGAAACCCTTTTATCTGAACAATTTAACAAACCAATTATGGTATACAATTGGCCAGCTGATATTAAAGCATTTTATATGAAACAAGATTCGAATAGTCTTGCTTTAGGTGTTGATATGATAGCTACTGAAGGATATGGTGAAATTATAGGGGGCGGTCAAAGAGAAGATGACCTAGATGTATTAGTTGATCGAATTCGCCATAATGATCTTCCGATAAAACCTTTTCAATGGTACCTTGATCTAAGAAAATATGGTTCAGTTCCACATTCAGGATTTGGTCTTGGCCTTGAAAGAACTGTGGCTTGGATTTGCGGAACAAAACATATTCGTGAGACAATACCTTTCCCAAGAACAATGACAAGGTTGGAACCTTGACTTCATTGGTAGACTATTGGATGATGTTAAGGATGGAACAAGAATTTATGTTAATTCGTCTCAGAGTATAATTTAAATCATAAATTTAAAAAGGAATTGTAGTAATGTTTAGAGTTCACATTTTAATTTCTGGAGATGTTCAAGGAGTTTGGTTTCGTATTAGTACGCAGGATAAAGCAAAGGAACTGAAGCTAACTGGATGGGTGAAAAACCTATTTTCAAATGCTGTTGAAATCATTGCTGAAGGCGAAATGGACAACCTGTCGAAACTAATAGGCTGGGTCCAAGATGGCCCTCCAAATGCAAGTGTTGACAAGGTAAGTATTGAGTGGGGTCCATCTGAAAATGAATTTTCTTCATTTGATATTCATAAATGAAATTTGCACTTTGTCAAATCAATCCAATTGTAGGTGATTTTCTATATAATAAGGAAAAAATACTACAATACTATTTAAAATCTATAAAGAAAAAAGCAGATGTTGTTGTATTTCCTGAGTTAATTATATCTGGATATCCTCCTCAGGACCTATTATGGGAAGAAGGCTTTGTTGAAGAAAATTTAAACTCTTTATCATATTTAGCTCGTGAATCGACAATACCATTAATTGTTGGTTTTATAAGGAAGGATGGAAACAATCTATTTAATTCTGCAGCTATTTGCTATGATGGAAATGTACAAGCATCATGTGATAAAATGCTATTACCTACTTATGATGTTTTTGATGAAGCAAGATATTTCACAAAAGGTGAAAGACCATATGTCTTCTCAGTTCCAGTTTGTGGGAGTTTTATAAAAATAGGACTCCAGATTTGCGAAGATTTATGGGATCATAATTATGATTGTAAAGTAAGTAAAAAACAAATGGAACTAGGTGCAAACCTAATATTAAATATTTCAGCATCACCCTATCATAAAGATAGATTTATTAAAAGAAGAGATATCTTGATTGAAAAAGTACGGGAGACAGGACTTCCAATTTTGTATTGCAATATGGTTGGAGGACAAGATGAATTAATATTTGATGGTCAGTCAATAGCATATTCAGATTTGGAGTGCCTTATTGGCTATGGAAAGGCATTTCAAGAAGAAGTGGTTATGGTTGATTTAGATTCACAGGACAATATAAAAATTAAAACTAGATCAAAAGAAAGTAATATGTATGAAGCTCTTTGTTTAGGCGTTAAAGATTATTTCAAGAAGACCGGACATGTTGAAGCTGTATTAGGATTGTCTGGAGGTATTGACAGTGCGTTAGTTGCTTCAATTGCTTCGGATGCTCTAGGTGAAGATAAAGTTCATGGCATTTCACTCCCTTCAAAGTATTCAAGTGACCACAGTCTATCTGATGCAAAACAATTAGCTAAAAATTTAGGAATTGATTATCGTAATATACCAATTCAAAAAGCAGTGGATGAGTTGGAAACAGGGTTGGATCCTCATTTTGTTAATACTACTTCAAATGTTGCTGAAGAGAATATGCAGGCACGTATAAGGGGAGATTTGTTAATGGCTTTATCAAATAAATTTGGTTGGATGGTTCTATCCACAGGCAATAAAACTGAATTAGCATTGGGTTATTGTACACTTTATGGTGATATGAGTGGTGGTTTGGCGGTGATATCTGATTTAAGTAAAGAGGATGTATATGCTATTTCCCGATGGATTAACAATAACTACGGTCAACGTATTCCCAATAATATTTTAATGAAACCACCCTCTGCAGAATTGGCACCTAACCAGGTTGATCCTTTTGACTATGATTTAATCAGTCCTTTAGTAGATACAATTATAGAGAAAAAAAAATCACCGACTCAATTAATTGAGTCTGGAATAGATGAAGACCTTGTAAAATCAATTTATAATCGAATATTAATGAATGAATACAAACGGCGTCAAGCTGCACCAGGGCTTAGATTAACACAAAAAGCATTCGGGATTGGAAGAAGGTTTCCTATCGTTAATAATTTTCAGGTAAAATAATGAAATATGTATCAATCTTAATACTATTCTCAATTACCATAGCAAAAAATAATGTTACACCTTCAGATTTTTGGAAAAGTTATACAGAGATTGAAAAAATTGCTTTTATTAATGGTGCTTATGGCACAATAGTTAAATTGAAAGCACATCATAAAATAGAAGTACGTAAACAGTATATCCATAATGATAATTGGGTCACACCTTATTATATTGAACGTTTTTATGAGATTGCTGATGAATATCTTTCAAATGAGGTAGGGTATAATTTGAAAATTATAGCTTTCCATATGGATGCATTTTATACAAACTCTGATAATTTAAATATACCTGTTCTGGAAGCTCTTCGAATAGTATCATTAATGCAAGATGGGCAAGGAAAATTAGCAAATCTTAGGTTATTAAGAGCTCAGCAAAAACACAAATAATTTCTGCGCAGATTAGATAAATATAATTTGTCGATAAAACAATACAAACGGCTAGCTAGTTTCATAATATGAATATTGACCAAATACGCAACTTTTGTATTATAGCTCACATAGATCATGGAAAGTCTACATTAGCAGATCGTCTACTTGAGGAAACAAAAACTCTTTCTAATAAAGAAATGAAGGCTCAAGTTTTAGACAGCATGGACTTAGAGAGAGAAAGAGGCATTACAATTAAAAGTCATCCCATTAGAATGACTTATGAACATTCAGATGGGAAGGAATACACTTTAAATTTAATTGACACACCAGGGCATGTAGATTTTTCTTATGAAGTTTCAAGATCTTTAGCTGCTTGTGAGGGAGCATTATTATTGGTTGATGCTGCTCAAGGTGTAGAGGCTCAAACGGTTTCCAATACTTATTTAGCCATAGATAGTAATCTTAATCTTATTCCCATTATAAATAAAGTTGATCTTCCTTCTGCAATGGTTGAAGATGTTAAAATTCAAATTATGGAATTGATTGGCTGTGAAGAAACAGAGATAATTGAGGCAAGTGCAAAAAATGGTATTGGTATTAATGATATTTTTTGTGCAATTATTGAAAAGATTAAACCGCCTAAAAACAGATTAAAAAAGAAATGCCGTGCCCTTATTTTTGATTCAATGTATGATAACTATAAAGGTGCTATTCCTTACATACGTGTTTTTGATGGTACTATCAGGCCTGGTATGACTGCAAAGTTTTTTTCCCATGAAAAAGAATATGAAATCACTGAAACTGGACATTTTGTATTGGATAGGGTTAAGACCTCTGAGTTGAAATCAGGCGAAGTTGGATATGTAGTGGCTAGCATTAGAGATATGAAACATATCGAACCAGGAGATACAATTACTACCAAAGAAAACTTATCAAGTGTGCCATTGGAAGGATACAAAAAGATTAAGCCGATGGTATTTTCAGGGTTATATCCTGCGGAGGCAGATGATTATGACCAGTTGCGTCAGGCTCTAGAAAAATTGAAATTAAATGATGCATCTCTTGAATTCATTCCAGAAACCAGCGAGGCGTTAGGTTTTGGATTTCGTTCTGGGTTTTTAGGATTGTTACATATGGAAATTATTCAAGAGAGGCTAGAAAGGGAATTTAACCTTGATCTTGTGACTACAACTCCAAATGTAATTTATCAAGTCCATTCGAAAAATGGTGACATCTCTAATGTTGATACACCTGCTAAAATGCCATTAACAGGAGATATTAACTATATTCTGGAGCCAATTGTATCAGCAGAAATATTGACGCCTAAACAATATATTGGAAGTATAATGAAGTTGTGTCAAAAAAAACGTGGTGTATATAAAACGACTAACTACCTTTCGCCTGAAAAGGCTCAGATACATTATGAACTACCATTAGGGGAAATTATTTTTGATTTCTATGATAAATTAAAATCTATTTCAAGTGGGTATGCATCCTTTGATTATGAGTTTAATGAATTCCAACAAGCGAATCTCCAGAAACTTGATATTTTGATTCATGGTGAACCTGTAGATGCATTATCCGTCATTTGTCACTCTGAAGATGCTTATCATCGTGGTGTATCACTTTGTAATAAACTAAAAGAATTGATTCCAAGACAAATGTTTGAAGTTGCAATACAAGCTGCATTGAATAATAGAATTATTGCTAGAACTACGGTTAGAGCATTGAAAAAAAATGTGACAGCAAAATGTTATGGTGGTGATATTACTAGAAAACGTAAACTATGGGAAAAACAGAAAAAAGGTAAGAAAAGAATGAAAATGATTGGTAAGGTTGAGATACCTCAGGAAGCACTCCTAGCTGTGTTGCAGGTGGAAAACGATTGAGTTGGTTTAATAAATATTGGAGTTATACTCGTTCACCTCTATATAGTTTTCTTTTCACAATTCCATTGTTTTTAATTTATGAAATCGGGATTTTATTAACATCATCTGATGATATGTATGCCATGCGTAATGGAGCAGACGCCTTAATACGTCAGCTATTGTCTACTCTAGGATTATACGGGTTTTATTGGATTGGAAGTTTATTTCTATTGGGTGTATTGGTTGTATATTTTTTCCATGAGAAATATTGGGAGAAAATTGACGTGCATGGTAAATATTTAATTTTCATGATGTTTGAAAGTATGGCTTGGTCAGTGGTATTGTATCAAATTATGGCAAATATGCACATAGTATTAATGCAACCAAGTGGAGTTACACTTATACAGCAGATTACTCTTGCCGTTGGTGCTGGGATTTATGAGGAAATTTTATTTCGTGTTATCTTAATTATTGGAATATCTTCAATATTAGGTTTTATTTTTCGGTGGAAAAGTAGGTTGAAAAATTGGTCAGCCATGGTTGTTTCTGCAGGGATTTTTTCATCTTTTCATTTTATCGGTGAATATGGAGATTATTTTTCCTTTGATATTTTTATTATAAGGTTTTTTGCAGGAATAGTATTGGGCTTGCTCTATTTTATCCGTGGTTTTGGTATTACAGCATGGACTCACTCTATATATGATTTAATAATTGTCACTAGAGTCACAATGCAATAAATGTTTACCTTTTTTAGATTAAAGAAATATGGATGGACCTGTCGTGTTTGCAAAAATATGGAACAGTTGTGTTTTTATAGTGTTTTATAATTAAGGTTAAAAACTTTGAAATTTGTATTTTCATATAATAAATATCATAAAGGAGAAAAAAATTGTATCCAATAATCTTTGATTTTGGTTTAATAAATATATTTGGATTTCAATTTCATTTAATAATCTATTCATTTGGTCTGATGCTAGTATTAGCATTCTACGCTTGTTATTTTTTTCTAGATTATGATTTAAAAAAATTAGGGTATGATGAAAAACTAGCATCTGATATAATATTCTGGGCTGCTCTGGGTGGAATTTTTGGAGCAAAATCCTATTATTTATTAGAAAATTTAGATCATGTCATCGCCTCACAGGATCCTATCAAAATGATTTTCAGTGGTTCAGGACTTGTGTTTTTAGGAGGTTTAGCAGGTTCTATAACAACTGTTACATTGGTTTTAAAAAAGTATAAAGTGCCTTGGCTAAAATTTGCCAATATAATAGCGCCTCTTATTTTACTTGGGTATGCGATTGGGCGTATCGGATGTTTTCTTGTTGGTGATGACTATGGTATACCATCAAATCTACCATGGGCGATTTCATTTGAGAATGGTCTCCCACCCACTACTGCTAGTGTATTTAATTATCAATATCCTTGGATTGATATATCTGAATTTGGTAATGGTTTATTGAAGGTTCATCCGACACAGTTATATGAATCAATTATCTGTACTGTCTTATTTATTTTTCTATGGATAAATCGTCAAAATCACTTCTTAGAGGGAAAACTATTTTATCTATATTTAATACTTGCAGGTATAGAAAGGTTTCTGATTGAATTTCTACGTACTAATGAAAAGTATGTCATTGAATTATTCTCAGGTGCACAGATTATTTCATTGGTTATGATTATTATAGGAATATATTTGTTGATAAATCCATTAAATAATGAAAAAACCAAATTTTCTTAAAATTTTCATATTTACATTTTTGCTTTTATCTTTATTGATTGGGCAATCAAGACTAACTATTGTAGAATATCGACCTTTCCCTGACGATTTATCAATTCTAAATCTTATTCCTACAAAGGTGAATTGGTCAATAGCAAATAAATTTCTTTTACTAGATCAAGATAATAGTGAATTATTTGAGATTGGACCTTTTGGTGATATTAATCTTTCTAGTGGAATAGGTATGCAAAATAATCGTTATGGCGAATTGATTTGGATGGGGGTATCCCCCCTAGGTATTCAGGTTGTTGATAGATTAGAAAATGAAATTGTACATCTTGATTTTAGATTAAACCCGATTCAGACAATTCCATTAAATCAGCATATTTATCCTGAGATGGCTGCATTGGACCCATGGGGAAGATTGTTTTTTTATTCAAAGACATATAATGGAATCTTTGTATATGATAGGTCTCATCTAAATAATATACCTTTCATTGATTTTTATAAAGAATTCTCAAGTAATTATTGCATTATAGATATGGCTGTTAACCAGGAAGGAGACTTAGCTATAATTGGTTGCGATGGAATTTTCCATGAGTTTAGTCAGAATGGTCAGATTCAAAGGTCTACTCCATCTAGTATAGGTCAATCGCAATTTCTAGTCTCATTGAGAGATGATTGGTTATTATTTAATATAGATGGTGAATGCTATTCTATTAATTCTCAAAATCATATGTCTGTTCCTGGTTCGAGCATTCCTATTATAGATGTTATATCTATGAATAGATCTTTGGCTGTTCTATCAAAGGATCACATAATGATATTAAATGTTCAATAAATATAGGCTATTAGCGAAATTACTTTTATGTATTTATTTTGAATTGCTTGCACAAGTATCTAGTTCAATTGATACAATAGGTAGTATAACTGATAATCAAAATATTCAATTAGATAATCAATTTATTATTGAATCAACCTTAGTTATTAAAAATAACGATGGGTTCATTAAACCAAATAAAATAGATCCTATTAAAGGTATAATTCATTTACATGATTCGACTAAGCTAGATGGATTAATTATTTCATATAGCTATCTGAGTAAACCATTGCCCAGTGTAATAGGGCCAAAATGGAAAAATCTACAAACTCTTAATTCTGTAATAGTTAATGCTGGGGAAAATAGTGTAATTGAAAAGGAGGAAAGTAGAGGTTTTAAGCTAAACCCTGTAGGTAGTATGTACAGAAAAATATCAATTTCACCAATAGGAGGTTCAGAATTTAGCGGGGGAATGCAAATGCAGTTTAATGGGAAATTATCAAATGAAATAAATGTTAGCGGAATTATAACTGACCAAGATTTACCATTCCAACCTGATGGGACAACTCTGGAATTAGATGATCTAGATGAAGTTTATATTAACATTAGACATCCAAAATTTATGCTTGACGCAGGTGATATTATTTTTAAATATAAAGATAAATATAATAATATTAATAGAAAACTAGAAGGTATAAAGTATAACTTTAATTATGATGAATATTCGGGGAACTCTGTATATGCTAGTTCGAAAGGACATTTTAAATCTATAGATATTAAAGGGCGTGATGGAGATCAAGGTCCATATATATTAACAGGAAATGATAATAACCGTGACGTGGTAATTTTATCAGGTACAGAAAAGGTTTGGGTAAATGGAGTGAAGATGATACGGGGTGATAATTACGATTATATAATTGATTACTCTCGAGGAGAAATAATTTTCACACCAAGGATATTGGTTGATTTTGATACTGATATAACAATTGAATATCAATACTCAGATTTTGAATATCAGATGGAGTTTATTGGGGGAAATATTAGCAATAAACTTGGTAAATCCTTATCAATTAATTTAGGATTATTTAGTGAGACTGATAAATACGATAAAGAAAATTTTGATCTTGATATACTTGATTCATTACAAAATATATCTAATGGCTCCTTAAAAATTTATACAGCATTACAAGATTCTAATGGAAAATATATCAATGATGGCGAGAAGTATATTTATTATCCTTTTGCATCAAGTGATGAACATGTTCTTTATGATGTTAGTTTTTATTATGATATAGACGGTGAGTATCAAAGGAAAATTTCTGATTTAGGTCAAATCTATTATGAATTTGTTTCGGAGATAGATCGTAAATCGATATTAGATCTATTTAGTCCATTTAAAATAATCAATACTCCAAAATCACAACAATTATTGTTTTGTGCTGGTGAGTATCAATTGGCAGATCGAATTACTATTGGAGGAGAACTGTCAGGTAGCAGATATCAAAATAATATTATAAATAACTATAATTCAATAAATGGAGGGTCATACATTATAAGTACTGCAATAGATAGTATGGATCTGAATTTTGTCAGACTGAATTTTTCTTTTAAGGATTGGTATAGAGATAAAAATTATAATTCAATCGAAAGAGAAGATGAAATTCTACATACTAGGTTATGGAATTTAGATTCGATAATTACTACTGATATTAGAGAATCTATGATTGATGCAGATCTTATAATAAATAGTATAGGAAAAACAAAAGTTGAAATAGCTCGTTTAATCCATAAAGATGATACTCGCTCTAGATTTCAATTTACCCAAAATTTATTTAATCAAAAATTTCAAAATTCATTTGTTAATTTTATTTCTGTCAAAAGTGATTCCAGTAATTATCATAGATTAGATAGTCGGATTGAAGTTAAAACTAGAAATATTGCGCCATTTTTTTCATATTTGAATGAACAAAAATCTTTCACTAAACAATTTAAGAAAAAAGGATTGGGCATTAATTTCGAGGGAAAAAACAGAAAAATAGAAACAGGGATAGATTACAGAAAAGATCAGTATTACTCGCTAGAAGAAAATTGGGTTTATGACTCAGATGATATAGTGGGCTATGCGAATTATATTTTGCAAGAAAGTAATGGGTGGAAGCAGGATATAGTATTTAAAAAACGTATTAAAAGTAATATTAATAATAAACTATTAGACTATTCATTGTATGATATAAGAATTGGATATAAAAATTTTAGAAAACCCATCCAATTTAATATTCAAGCAAAAAAAGAAGAATCATTTTCTGAAAAACGTGCTATTGTCTATGACTCTGTTGGTTCAGGTCTAGGGCAATACCGTTACGATGCAAATTTCAACACTTATGTGTTGGATCCTAATGGAGAATATATTGCTTATAATATATTGACAGGCAACAGAGAGCAAAATACAATCTTTCAGGCTGCACAAAATTTCAGTTGGGATTTGTCAAAAATTTTTAAATCATCAGATATAAAAATCATGGGGCATTTAAAACAAGAATATCGTGGCCAGGGTGCAATAATAGCATCTTTTTTTAATCATAGTATTGAGGACAAAGATTTATACAAATTAAGTACATATTCGAGGCTAGAGACAATTTTTTCAAATTCTGGCAGATATTTGCTTTGGATTGAGAATCAATCACTGTTAGATGGCTATGACCCTAGAGGTAATGACTTTTCAAGTAGAATGAAAACTGGTTTAGATATCAGTCACAAATTGTGGAATAATATTTCTTTATATATCCAAAGTTCCATACATGAAATATTTATTGAATCTAAAGCATCTTCATTGAGGAATAGAAGTATGGTAGGTATATGGAATGATTTAAGATTAAAAATCAAGCTTGATAATTCATTAGATTTTGATGTAGGAATTCTGGGAGGCATAGATAATGGTAGCCATGTTGATAGTAAGTTTTCTGCAAAATCTTACGGTTTAAGAGGTTTGTGGAAATTATTATTTAAAAAGACAGGACGTTTTGAATTAGAAACTATTTTACTTCAAACAGAAGAAGCTAATAACTTATTATTTTTGCCACCAGAAGCTCTAAATGGGTACCTAATTGGTACGAGTTTCAGAGCAAATTCTCAGTTTCAATATTTTTTCAATAATACTATCTCGATCATTTTCAATCTTAATATGATTAATGATTCAAGGTACAATAACCTGATTAATGTACAAGGCGAGATACGTGCGAATTTTTAATTATATCTGTTGTCTTTTTATAGCTACATATTCACAAAGTGAAGAAGTTTATATAAAATCTTTGGATCCAATGATAATTGAGGATTCACTCAATCATATGTTGGAAAATCAAATTGATCTATCTTTGACATATAATTTAGAGTCATATAGTCTTTTCCCCAGTTATTCTATCTATAAAGCTACTAAAAATGTAAAAACAGTAGACTCTTTATTATTTAATGATGGTATTGATATTGACAAACATATTATTAATCAAATATTTAAACCTTATCGCAATGCAGCTATAGGTGAACATTTTACTCAGATAGGGAGCCAGTTAATGTCACGCTATTATTTTATATCAAAAATACCTGATTATCATTTTGGTAAGATTAATGACTATACTTTAGGAGCGATGATGAAATTTGAACCTAACTTTGAGAGTTCAGTTTCGGGTATAGTTGGTTTTAATAAGTTAAATAATCGCTCTAGATTTATTGGTGAAATAAATCTCAATTTAGAGAATTATTTGAAAAAGGCAGAAAAATTTAATTTATTTTGGAAGCGTACAGACTCTCTATCTCAAGTCATCACAATAGGGACAATTTTACCTCATCCGTTTAATTGGAATAATGGAATGGAAATGCAATACCATCATGAAGTATTCGAAGGCTTATATGCGTTTAGAGAAAAAAAGTTACTTCTTCATACTTTTCTTCCTATGTTAAATAGTTTTAATCTGGGCTATACAACAGGACAAATTATTCCAACAGAAACGGGTTTGTTTAATGGATATAAAAAATCACAATATAAAGCTTTTTCCGTAGTGTCTAAGAATGATGTCAGGAATGATAGATTATTTCCATCACGTGGAAAACTCATCAATTCGACTATTGATGGTGGTTTAGATAACGAAATAATATTTTTCAAAGGTTATCTTGAGATGCAAAGTTTTCATGGTTTGAAAAATGACATGTATATAAAACTCCAATGGATGGGACATGGGATAGGGTATTTAAATAACCAAGTCCCTAAGAGTAGATATTTGCATTTTGGTGGATCAAAAACATTAAGAGGTTATCAGGAGCATGCTTTTATAGCCACACAGTATCAAGTTTTTACTTTAGAATTTAACTATCGTCCCTTATTATCATTGCAAACAAATTTCTTTGCTGATATTGGTTCGACTGAATTAATTCCTACAGATCGATATCTAATTGGTTATGGAATAGGATTAAACCAGATAAATGAAAACTCTATTATTAAGTTGGTATATGCTCTTTCAAATGAAAAGAAATCAAATGGGAAAATACATATTATATTAGTTTCTCGTTTTTAACAGTATATTTTCGAATAATATAATTTCTTGTATGATAATTAAAGATAAATTAATAAATATCCTTTTAGTAATTATTTTGATACTCCTATATTTTGGATGTGACACTAAGCGTGAAGCATTGGGAGCTGATAATGAGATTCGAGTGATTTGTTCAGAAATGGATAAAGATAATATCCACAAACTTTTATCGACTGTTTTTATAGACACTCTTTTTTGTCCAGAGCCAGAACCATATTACCATTTAAAATTTTCTTCTCCAGAAAAATATAATGAGTTAAAATCACAAGCACTGGTAATTATTGCTGCACTAGATCGAGATATTAATAATATGGGCTATCAATTAATTAAAAAAATTCTTCCTCCAGAGCAGTTTAAAACAATGGAAACTGAGAATCCTATAATACTTGCAGAAGAAGTTCATGCAAAAAAACAGTTATTTATGGTAATAAATGCGAACTCTTATGATCAGTTAGAAGCAGAGCTAGATTTAAAAAGGAATTACATTAGGAAACAATTCAATAAACAATTTATTGATAGACAAAGTCGTTTTATTTTTGGAGAAGATAGGAATAAACTTCTTGAGGATTCAATAAGAACAGAATTTGGCTGGTCAATAAAAATCCCATGGGGTTGGGAAATAATAAAAAAGGCTCATGATTCAAATTTTGTTTGGCTTGGGAAAGAAATGCCATTCCAATGGATAGGAATCGGATGGACAGAAGGTAATATAGTTGAAGATGAAATATTTGCTGGAGAATATATATGGAATTGGTCAAAGAAGAATTACGGATATATTCAATATAATAATTACAAATTTAAGCTAGATAAATCTTCCTATAATAATTATCCAGCATGGAGAGCTAATGGAGTTTGGGAAACCGTTGATATTACAGAGGCTAAAGGTGGTCCATTTAGGTCTTATTTATTTTATGATTCAGAAAAAAATATTAGTTATCACTTAAATTATCTTATACATCATCCTGGAAAAAATAAGTCAATTTTCATGAGGCAATTAGACCTTATTGTTAAATCATTCAAAACTAAAACGATATGAAAATATTAATAACAGGTGCATTTGGTCAGCTTGGTAATGCTCTTTATAATACATTATCTCATGAACATAATGTAATTAGAACAGGAAGAAATACTAATCATAATATAGAAGGCCTGACCTTAGATGTGCAAAATAAGTTACTTTTAAAAGATATAATACATACAACTGAGCCAGATTTAGTTATTAATCTTGCAGCAATGACTAATGTAGATAACTGCGAATTAAAACCTGATCTTGCCCGTGAGATTAATATAGCTGGTCTAATAAATATTTGTGAAAATTTTGATGGGAAAATTATCCAATTATCATCTGATTATGTTTTTGATGGAAATAATGGCCCATATTCGGAAAGAGATATTACTAATCCTATTTCTATTTACGGTGAAACAAAGCTAGCTTCTGAGCGTATCCTATTAGGTTTTAACTCAGATAATTTAGTTATAAGAGGGAATGTCCTTTATGATTATATGCCTTTTACTAATGCTAGCTTTGTTAATTGGGTTATAGACTCTTTAGTAGATAATAATAAAATAAGTGTTGTCAATGATCAGTTTAATAATCCAACTTGGGTACAATCAATGGCAGAAATAATTAATCTATGTATTTTAAATAATTTAAATGGTATCGTCCATTGGGGTGATGCAGATTTTATAAGCCGTTATGAATTTGCCTTAAAAATTGCCGAAAAATTTTCATTAAAATCATCTTTGATTCAGCCAATAACTACTCAGAAACTAAATCAAAAAGCTCAGAGACCATTAAAATCAGGGTTAAAAAGTGATAAACTTATTAAACTATTAAATGTAGTGCCTCCAACGATTAATGAATGTCTAGAAAAAATTACTAGAAATCTAAAATAGTGAATACTTTAATTATAACACCAACTTATAATGAAAGAAAAAATATCGAAAATTTTATAAAAAAAGTTTTCAGAGTAAATCCCGACTATCATCTTTTAATCATTGATGATAATTCACCAGATAAAACAGCAAAAAAAATTAAAAAGATGCAATTATCCTATCAAAATCTTCATTTAAAAGAACGACCGGAAAAGGCGGGACTCGGTACAGCGTATATATATGGATTCAATTGGGCTTTAAGCCAAGGATATGATATTATAGTTCAAATGGATGCTGATTTATCTCACGATCCAAAGGACATACCTAAGCTTATTACTAAATTAGAAAATAATGATCTTATTATAGGTAGCAGATATGTAAATGGTGTAAGCGTAGTTAACTGGCCAATACAAAGATTATTATTGAGCTATGGAGCTAATATATACTCAAAAATTATTACAGGTATGCCAATACAAGATAGCACTGGAGGGTTTAAGGTATGGCGATGTTCTCTCTTAGATAAGATTGAACTTTCTAAAGTCAAATCACAAGGATATTCTTTCCAAATTGAAATGAATTTTCGTGCATGGAGACTAACTGAAAAAATTGCTGAAGAATCTATTATTTTTGTTGATCGCACCATTGGAGAATCAAAAATGTCAAAAAGTATTATGTATGAAGCTATATGGATGGTATGGCGTCTTCGAATATGGAAAATACTGAGTTGGATATAAATAATATATGGACATTTCAGTCTGCATTGTTAACCTAAATGCTAAGAAGCACTTAATTAATTGTATTAGATCGATCCCAAAAGCAGTTAGACCTCATTCTTATGAAATTATAGTTGCTGATAATCATTCCAGTGATGGATCGGGTCCTTATATACTTAAGAATTTTCCATTCGTTCATTTATTATCGAATAATCGCAATATTGGTTATACCGCTGCAATGAATGGAGTATTAAGAATGAGTCGCGGAGATTACAAAGTGATTCTGAATCCTGATACGTTATTGATACCTAACTCCATTACGCTGTTAGTAAACTTTTTAAAACAGAATAATACCATTGGGATAGTTGGGCCTAAGGTAATAAATGATGATGGAACCTTTCAACGATCCTGTAGAAGAGGTATTGCTCGTCCTGTTGCTGTATTCTCATATTTTTTTGGTATGGCAAAGATGTTTCCAAATAATAAAAATTTTACAGAATATCACCTTAATCATTTAGATGAGAATGAACTTAGTGAAGTCGGAGGAGTATCAGGTTCTTGTATGATAGTTCGCAATGAAGTGATCAATGAGGTTGGATTACTTGATGAACGATATTTTGCTTATCAAGAAGATTCTGACTATTGTATTCGTGCAAAGGAAAAAGGTTGGAAGGTCTATTATAACCCGGAATCAGTTGTTAAACATTCAGGAGGAAGAGGAGGGGCAAACTCAGTCCCATTTCAGGCCATCTTTGAATGGCATAGATCATATTTTAGGTATTACTTCAAACATTTTTCAAATGATTATTCGATGGTTTTTAACTTTTTTTATTCCATGATCATGTTTGGAAAATTGATATTTTCAATAGGCATTCATTTTATAAAAAGATAGATGTTAGAAATATTAAATCTAGACTTTATAATCCTACTTTTGTTATCAAGCATCATTCTTGCAGTTACTTTTGGATGGTTAAGTATTAAAATTGCTCCTCATATTGGCCTTATGGATGTGCCAGGCAGTGCAGACCACAAGTTGCATGATTATTCAGTCCCTTTAACTGGTGGTATAGTGGTTCTCGACACTTTGATTGTCATGGTGATGATTACAGGATTATGGAAAATACCAGATATGATGGCAATACTAATTTCAGGTGGTACCATTGGAATCTTTGGTTTATTAGATGATTTTTTACATTTAAATCCAATTAAGAAAATAATTGGCCAAATAATAGGTTCAATACTGCTTATTTATCTTGGAGTACAGGTGAGTATTTTTGATTCGCCTGAATTCTTTTTTCAAACAGAATCACCAATTGATATGTGGTTAAATATTATATTCACAGTACTATGGTTAATAACTCTGACTAACGCCTTTAATTTTATAGATAGTACTGATGGTTTAGCCGTTGGCTTGAGCGGACTTTCAGCTGCATTTTTTCTTGTAATATCATTATCTACAGGTCAATTTTTACTTGTTTATTTTTGTTCAATTTTACTGGGAATCTGCATAGGTATTTACTTTTTTAATGCATATCCAGCGAAATTATTTCTAGGAGACTCGGGGACTCAGACACTTGGATTTTTATTAGCTTCCTTAGCAATTATTTTT
Source organism: uncultured bacterium (assembly GCA_964511215.1). Taxonomy (GTDB): domain Bacteria; phylum Fidelibacterota; class Marinisomatia; order Marinisomatales; family UBA1611; genus CAZEER01. The sequence goes on from CAZEER010000016.1 coordinate 26,284, forward strand.
AATCCAAAAACTGGATTTCAGTCATCCACATGGTTTGTCCCGATACTATTATTTTATGTACCTCTTTTTGACCTGATCTTAGTTGTATTTTCGAGATTGAGGAGGAAAAACAGTATTTATAAAGCATCCCGCGATCATACTTATCACCGTTTAGCCTCTAGAGGAATATCAATACAACATGCAGTCATATTTATGCATGGTATATCTCTGATAATGAGTATGGTTGGATATTTATGTTTAAATTTATCTGTTCTATATGCAAATATTGTTTTTTTTCTTTCTTTATTGTTGGGTATTTCTGCAATTATTGAATTAGATAAAGATTATTATTAAATATTATGTCTAAATATTATCTCGATTTTGAAAAACCTTTAAAGGAACTAGATGAAAAGATCATTCTTTTAGAATCTAGTAAAAACCTGGATAAGGAAACTATTAAATCTCTGACAAAATCAAAGGAAGAGCGAACTTTGTTAATTAAAGAAATTTACTCGGGTCTTTCACGTTGGCAGAGAATTCAATTGGCTCGTCACCCAGATCGGCCGTACTCCTTGGACTATATTAAATATTTTTCACACAATTTTATTGAACTTCATGGTGATAGATATTTTATGGATGATACGGCTGTGGTAACAGGTTTAGGTAATCTAGAAGGATATAAAATTGCATGGATTGGCCAACAAAAAGGAAGAAATACTAAGGAGAATTTACATCGTAATTTTGGAATGATGCGCCCAGAAGGATACAGGAAAGCTCTGCGTGTTATGCAACTTGCCGAAAAATTTGGTTTGCCTATCATATCTTTCATGGATACGATTGGTGCATATCCAGGCATTGGAGCAGAAGAACGTGGCCAAGGCCAAGCAATTGCTAATAATCTGATCACTATGTCGGCATTAAAAGTTCCAATAATTGGAGTGGTTATTGGCGAAGGTGCAAGTGGTGGTGCTTTAGGTATAGGTATATGTGATAAAATGATTATGATGGAAAACACATGGTACTCAGTTATAAGTCCTGAAGGTTGTGCGTCTATATTATTTAGAGATGCTAAGCGAGCAGAAGATGCAGCAGAAGCATTAAAGCCAACACCTTCAGACCTATTAGAAGTGGGTATATGTGATCAAATAATCCA
>CAZEER010000016.1:27515-36438 GCA_964511215.1 uncultured bacterium
AATGATTTAATTCATTTATTTGCAACAGGATATACTGTTCATGCATTTATAAATAATAATGGTAAACCTGTAAGAGCTCCAGCTACTATTTTATCAAAAATAAAAAACTAGGAGATAAGCTAATGAAAAGAATAATGCTAACCTTTATTTTATTAATATTTTATGGTTGTGAAAATTCTGAAGCCTATCGCTGGGAAAAAGATACCTCATTTGAAACTGTTTTATCTAAATCAAATGGAAAAATAATCTTATTAGACTTTGAAACAGAGTGGTGTGGCTGGTGTAAAAAGTTGGATGAAAATACTTACAGTGATGAGAATGTGAAAAATTTTGGAAAAACTCATTTGTTGAGTATGAAAATTGATGCAGAAAAAGGTGAAGGCATTGAACTAGCTAAGAGGTATAATGTTCGTGGCTTTCCCACGATAGTTTTCACAAATAATGATGGTGAAGAAATTGATCGAATTGTTGGTTATAGAGATCCTATTCCATTTTTAAATGAATTAAGACGGGTTCAGTCGGGTCGAAATACACTACCATCTTTATTGCAAGACTACCATAGAGATCCTGAAAAATTCAGTACACTCTTTAAACTGGCAAAGAAATATGAAGCCATGGGCGATCAATTGTCTGCAAAAGAAATGATTGATGCAATTTTGTCTGCAAATGTTGATTCAGCAGGAACCGGAAAGTTTTTTGAGATTCTTTATGATTCTAAAGAAAGTCAAGACCCTCGTGACTTAATTAAATATATAAATAATAATGAAGGAAGTTATCTAACATCTGCTATCCAAGAAGCGATGTATTTAGTTAGAAAAAATGGAAATAATCCTGCACTAGAGGCTGATTTGTATTTAAAATTAATCAATTATCCCGAAGAAAAGACCCCGTCAATGTTAAATACTTTTGCATGGAGAATGAGCGAGTTGGAGATGAATCTAGATGTAGCAATTAACAAAGTAAATGAAGCAATTGTGAGAGTTAAAGATAAGAGTCAAAAGTATATGTTTATAGACACGAAGGCAGAGATACTCTGGAAATTGAATAAAACTGAAGATGCGATTGTGGAAATTAAAAAGTGTATAAATTTTGAGCCAGATAACAAATATTATCAAGAACAATTAGAAAAGTTTAAATTATCTATTAAAGCTTAAAAATAATACTTTCTTTTTTGAATCAACTCCATGCAGCAAGTTTATTTTAAATTAATAAAGGTATGTTTGGTAACTTTTTTTGTATATCATGTTAATTGTTAATTATATATACTGCCCCGATTCCTATTGTTCCACCAATCAGGGTATATAATTCTAAAGGTTCAGACAAATAATACATTGCAAAAGCCATTGCGGTTAATGGAACAAGAAAGATAAATGAACTGGCTTTTTTGGGCCCTAGCTTGATAGATGCTAGAAAATAAATTGAAGTTCCAAAAGACATGGCTAATATTGATAGAATCATCAAATTCAGCCAAAATATCCAATCAAAATAAATAACTGACAATATATTTTCACCTAGTGCTATTGGAAGACTAATAAATGTAGAAAACAAAAAGCTCCAAAAACTATAGGTTATAAAGGGGATAGCCTCTTTTGATTTAGATGTGATAATTGTAACTGCAACCCATGATAATGATGCCAGAATAAAAAATAGATTACCAGAGTGATAAAGATTTTCCAAACTGAGCTCCCAAAGTCGCAAAATAATTCCACCACTTGCTAGGCCTAGACCAAGTCCAACCCAATCTTTATTTAACATTAACCCTCCAAAAAACATACTGGAAAAGATTGCTGTTAATATTGGATTTAATGTGGTGACAAGTACTCCTCCAGCACCAGCGAGACCTATTTGTGTTCCTTTGAAATAAAAATAATTATATGAGACCATAAAAATTGAATTGAAGAATATGAATAATATATTATTTCTTGAGATTTGAAAAGTTGCATTTGACCATCTCACTACTATAGTAAATGAAATAGTTGCAAAAAGGAATCTCCAAAACATTATTAAGGGTGCATCGGCATACAATCCCAATATTTTGGCATTTGTCCATGATAGGCCCCATGTTAACATGCCAAGCACCATAAGAACGGTTAATTTTAGATCCTTTCTCTGGTGCATATAGTTTTACATTCTAAAAACAGGAAATTTCAGATCTGATATGGGAGAATTTTTGATAGCATAGAGTGCTTGTATGATGACTTTTCTTGTATCGATTGGGTTGATAATCCCATCATCCCAAAGACGTGCACTTGCGTAGTAGGGATGGCCTTCCTTTTCATATTTTTCAAGGATAGGTTTTTTAATTTCTTCTATTTCTTCTTCTGATAATTTTTTTCCAATCATTTTTGCTTGATCTGATTTCACAGTGCCCATAACACCTGCAGCTTGGCTGCCTCCCATAACCGATATTCGTGCATTAGGCCACATCCAGATGAATCTTGGTTGATATGACCTGCCACACATTGCATAGTTTCCAGCACCAAAACTACCTCCAATTATTACTGTAAGTTTAGGTACATTAGCTACTGCAACTGCCTGAACCATTTTAGCTCCGTCTTTGGCAATACCCCCAGCTTCAGCCTTTTTTCCAACCATAAATCCTGTAATATTCTGTAAGAATAAAAGAGGGATCTTTCGTTGGCAGCAAATTTCGACAAAGTGTGCGCCTTTGAGTGCAGTTTCACTAAATAAAACACCATTATTACCGATTATTCCTATAGGTAATCCTCCAAATTTTGCAAATCCTGTCACAAGAGTTTTACCATAGTCTGCTTTAAATTCTTCAAAATTTGATCCGTCAACAATTCTTGCAATTATTTCATGAATATCATATTGTTTTTGGCGATTTTTTTCTAAGATTCCAAATAAATCATTTTTGTCATAGACTGGCTCATCAAACTTGTAATGAGTTTTAGTGATTTTAGGAAGATGATCTATAATATTTCTTAATTTATTAATTGCATCTTCATCATTTTCTGCAAAATGATCTGCTACGCCGCTATATCTCGTATGTAATCTTGCGCCACCCAATTCTTCAGCTGTCGCAGTCTCACCTATAGCTGCCTTAACAAGAGGAGGGCCTCCCAAAAATATTGTACCTGTTTTATTTACGATGATTGCTTCATCACTCATGGCGGGGACATATGCTCCGCCAGCGGTACAAGAGCCCATTACTGCCGCCAATTGCGGAATTCCTTTTGCGCTCATTTGGGCTTGATTATAAAAAATTCTGCCAAAATGTTCTTTATCAGGGAAGACCTCATCTTGTTTAGGTAAGAATGCTCCACCACTATCAACAAGATATATACAAGGCAAATGGTTTTCCATCGCAATCTCTTGCGCACGAAGATGTTTTTTTACTGTGAGAGGATAATATGTACCACCTTTAACAGTGGCATCGTTTGCAATTACAACACAAGGTCTTTCTTTAATAGTGATAATTCCAGTAACCACCCCAGCGGCTGGTACTTTGCTATCATAGACATTATGCGCAGCAAGCTCAGAAAATTCAAGAAAATCAGTTTCACTATCTTTGAGCTTATTTATTCGATCTCTTACGGATAACTTTCCTCTTTCAAGGTGTTTATCCATACTATGGGATGGTCCCATCTTATATATAATTTTTTTTATACTTTCTAATTCTTCAGATAAATGTTTATGGTATTTATAATTGTTTTGGAAGTCTTCAGAACTTGTGTCAATCTTTGTTTTTATTACTGACATTAGTGTAAAATAATTTTTGTAATAAGTATTAGACTATTATTTGTTAATCTGGTGATAAAAAGTCGTAGAATTCCAATGATTGCAATTTAGAAATAATATTTTCTGTTATCTATAATATCTGAATTATCTTTTAAATTTTCAATCCATGCCTGGAAATACTGGTTTTGTTTCCTACTAAATATATTCTGTCTTATCTGATCTCGTTGTACCTCAAGCTCCGTTGAGTCAATCTCTGATATTGATACTATTTCTAAAAGAGCATAGCCTTGATTTGTTTCTAGAGGTCCTAAAATTTGTCCGGGTGATGCAGACAATAGTGCCCCATTCACAAAATTACTTCTGCCCACGCCACTAAACCCTTGGTTAAGTCGTTTTTTTTCTTTGATAAATCCCTTTAGTTCTTTTTTTATTTTCATCAGAGTTTCTAAAGATAAATCATCAGAAGAAACCTGAATGAGTAAATTATTAGCTTCTTCTAAGGCTGCTGATTTAGATTTTTCCTGACTTAATTTATTTTCAATGCGCGGCCTAACTTCATCAAGTGACTTAAACCCTGGGGGGATAATTGAATCAAGCGAACAAACAGCATAATAATTATCATTTTCAAGAATACCAGATACTGAATGTAGGTCATTATTGAATGCATATCTTACTGCTGATCTAAGTGCACCTACACCACTAATTGATATTGCACCTTCATCTAATTTTTCATGCTGTCCAACATTAAGCGCATGGTCAGATACTGCTTGCTCAAATCCATCATCCTGCGCGTCATAGTTAAATAAAGTTGCATCACGCTTTATATTTGACAATGTGGTGGGGCTTATTTCAATTTTAATTAGTATATGAGATGCTAGAATTTCTTTTTCACCTGCTTCATTAACCTTACTGTCCCTTACATGTATTACGTGATAACCGAAGTTTGATAATACTGGACCAACAATCTGATTTTTACTTGCGTTAAAAGCAGCATCATCAAAAGGCTTGACCATTCGACCTTTTTTAAACCATCCTAAGTCACCACCCTTAATACTCTGATTACCAGGGTCCATGGAATATTTATTTGCTAATTCTGGGAAATTTTCTCCTTTCTGTGCACGTTTTAGAATATCGTCTATTAACAATTTCGCTTCAGATGAATCAAAAGATGAGGGTTCCTTCTTCCATGAGACAAATTTTATAGATCGTAATTCATCGTGGCTAAAGTCATCTCTTGTTCTTTCATATTCACTAGTAATTTCTTCATCAGTGGGTTTATCAGCATTTGCCGTCTGTGAAGAAATATTAATCCCTGTTACAGTAAATTCAAGATTGCGTCTGATAAACTCATCAAGTATATCATTCTGAGTTATAATTATACTCTCATCTAGAATTTTTTGAAGTTTAAAATTAGGTATAAAAGTATTTTTCATAAATGCTTCAATAGGAGTCCATTCATTGCTCTCAGGGTTCGCTAATGCTTGGCGATATTTATCCCAATCAAATGCGCCATCAGTTTGAAAGCTGGGGTTTTGTTGAAGAAATGGAGGCGGATTATTCTCTAGGTGGTAGATTACCTCATCGTCAGATGCGCTAATTTTCATTCGTTGTACTTCTTGAGAAACAAGCACGTCTTGTAAAAGACTCTCCCAGGCTTGGTCTCGGGCTCTTTTTATTTGGAAATCATTAATTGATTGCCCCGTATTTCTTAAATTACTGAGTTGTTGAGTCACAAGATTATTGAACCGTTCTGGTGATATCATTTCTCCATTTATGCTAGCAATAGTAGTTTGTGGATTAATATTGCCAAATAATTGATCAATGATATTGGCACCACCAACTAGCCCGCCAATTGTCATACTTAATAAGAAGAGTGCAAGAAGTATCCACAATACAACATGCATTTTTTCACGCATGGAAGTCATTAATGCCATAGAAAATCCTTCATAAAATTAAAATATTACCATTACCTATAATTTATTAACAAATTTGCTGGCGAATTTATGCTCTGGTATTTGATGAAACAATGAACAAGACTTTATAAGTTAAGGATATAATTATGAATAATTGTCAATCGATTTTTATAACAAAACATGGTGCGCCAGATGTTTTACAGCTAAAGTCAACATCTATTCCTGATCCCAAAGCTGATGAAGTTCTTGTTGAAATAAAGTATTCAGGGATTAATTTTGCGGATATTATGAGTAGGATGGGTTTATATACAACTAGGTTAAAGCCACCCTATGTGTCAGGCATGGAGATAGCAGGGATTGTCACAAAAGTTGGATCTGAAAAATTTGATTTCATGCTGGGTAAAGCAGTAGTAGGTATTTGTAAATCAGGTGGGTATTCTACTTTAGTTAATGTGCCTGCGCATCAGCTGTTTATTATAGATAAAGATTTATTAAGTATTGCTGCAGCTATACCAGTGAATTATTTAACCGCTTACTTTATGATGGTCCATCAAGGTAGTTTAAAAGAAGATGAAACTATATTAATTCATGGTATTGGCGGGGGTGTTGGCCTTGCAGCACTACAAATAGCTCAAAAAATTGGATCAAAAATTATTGGTACTGCCTCGCTTATGAAACACGATAAAATTAAAAATTATGGAGTTCATGAGATTATTGACTATCGTAATGAGAATTTTCAAGAAAGAGTACTAGAGATCACAAATGGTCGAGGAGCAGACCTCGTTTTAGATTCCCTTGGAGGTGCAGAGCTTACCAAGAGTTATAATTGCTTGTCAGAATTTGGTCGTGTTGGCGTATATGGGTTTTCTACAGCTGTGACAGGATCAAAAAGGAATTACTTTAAAATTTTACCTAAATTTTTAAAAATGCCAAAATTTCTTCCTAGAAATTTAATGATGAAAAATAAAGGAGCTTTCGGATTCCACTTAGGAATGATTAAACAAAGGCAAGATCTTGTCAAAAAATATGGTAAGATACTATTTGACTGGCTCAAAAATAAAAAAATAAACCCTGTTATTGACTCTGTTTATGATTTAAAAGATGCATCCAAAGCTCATAGCTATATTTTAAATAGAAGAAATTTTGGTAAAGTATTATTAAAAGCTTCCTGAGCTACAATGATTATCTCACAATTAGAAAACGATATTATTAAATGTAGAAAATGCAAACGTCTAGTTGCATTTAGAGAGAAAATAGCTCAAGAAAAAAGGAAATCGTATAGTGACTGGGATTACTGGGGTAAAGGAGTTCCTGGTTATGGTGATCAAAATGCTAAAATGTTAATACTGGGACTTGCACCTGCTGCTCATGGTGGTAATAGAACAGGCAGGGTATTTACTGGTGATAAATCAGCTGATTTTCTTTTTAAATGTTTACATCATGTAGGTCTAGCTAATCAAGCAAATTCTGATCACAGAAATGATGGACTTATGCTAAATGGTTATATAACAGCAGCTGTGAAATGCGTCCCGCCTGGAGATAAACCAACTGCAGAAGAAAAAGATAATTGCGAACAGTTTTTAATTAAAGAATTTCAAATACTAAAGAATATAAAAGTGGTTTTAGGTTTAGGTAAAATTGGATTTGATGCATGTCTAAAATTTGTAAGAAAAGTTCATCATTTGAAGATGAAAGACTATATTTTTGGACATGGTGTCCGTTATGAATTGCCAAATGGGTTAATTCTTTTTGGTTCTTTCCATCCTAGCCCAAGAAATGTTAATACAGGGAGACTGAATTTTGAAATGATGGTTAAATTTCTGGAAAAAGTGAAAAAGGAAATCAATTGAAACGTAGTTTGCTTTACACGATAGTATTACATGCTTTAATTTTTGCATCTCGATTAACACTAGAAGAAGCAATTGTTAATTCTCCATTTAAAACTGCATCACTGGGTTGGACTGTTGTATTTCCAAATGAGGATGCGGTCTTAATTAAAGGAAAAAAAGATAACTGGAAACAATGGTATAAAGTATCCTTTGCAAGTATGGATACCACGCTTTTCCTAGATAGTACAGCATTGAAATGGAAGAATAATGATCTTGATGTGCAGTCCTTGATTTTCTCATCGGATGCAAGCAAAATACTAATAAAGACTAATATGAAGAAATTGTGGAGATACTCAAATAGTGCTGACTATTTTGTTTATGATCTATTAAGAGAAAAATTATATCCATTAACTTATGATAATAAAAACCTGCGGAATGTTAAATTTTCTCCTGATGGTGAAAAAATTGCGTATGTAAGAACTGATAATAATCTGTATGTGTTTAATCTGAGTAACAAACGAGAACGTAAACTGACTAATTCTGGGTCAGAAACTATATTAAATGGTCATTTTGGGTGGCTCTATGAAGAAGAGCTAACTGGCTATGATGGATATAGGTGGTCTCCTAATAGTGAATCAATCGCATATTGGGAGGAAGATGAATCAAAAGTTCCTCAATACTCAATGATTAATGAATTGGAATTATATCCTTCAATAAAAAAGATCCGTTATCCAAAAGCAGGTGAAACAAATCCAACCCTAAGAATCGGAATTATACGTGTTAAAGGTACAGGTAGAAAATGGATTGATGTTGCTCATTCAGCCAATGGATATCTTCCGTGGATGGAATGGGTTAACAATAAAAAAATCGCTTTCTTAAAAATGGATCGATATCAAAAAAATTGGGATCTATTTGTATCAGATAAAATGTCAGGGAAATCAATAAAGATACTATCAGAGTCTGACCCAGAAGGTTGGCTGGATAATGATGGCCAGATTATGTTTTTAGATGATGGGAAAATTATTTGGATATCTGAAAGGTCAGGATTTAAACATTTATGGCTGTCTAAGCATTCAGGGTCAAAATTTTGGCAGATTACAGAAGGAAAATGGGAAGTGTCAAAAATTATGCATATAGATGAAAAAAGGCAGGTAATCTACTTTGTCGCTAATAAAAATTCTGTCTATGAAAATAGGTTGTACTCAGTACGGTTTGATGGTACTGATTTACAATTGCTCTCAATTGAGAGTGGTAACCACAGTATTACAATAACCGGAGGAAAAACATATTTTATTGATACGTATTCAAGCATTGAGACACCAAAGGTAATTGTTCTAAAGGAATTAGTTACAGGGGAATTAATTCAAGTACTTAAAGAAACTGACCTGAATCAATATGAAAAATATGACTGGAGTTTTCCAAAGTTTGTTCATTTTTTATCAGATGATAAAACTGTTACACTAGATGGTATGTTAACCT
>CAZEER010000017.1:0-3703 GCA_964511215.1 uncultured bacterium
TCGCGACCTCCGGCTTGACAGGCCGGCGTTCTAACCAACTGAACTACGATCCCAATTTTTTTTGTTTACTTTTAAAAATTAATGCTGCAGGAATTAAAACTATATAGCCTATAAAAAGCAATATTGGTGCAAGAGTTAAGCTTTGAAAACTATATACTTCACCAAAGCTCATAAGAAAATAGCCTACAATAATTATTGCAATACCAGCAAAGAAAAGGACATAATTAGTATTCGAAAATGACCACGAACCGTATAATGTCTGCTTTTGTTTTGAATCTTTATGCTGAAATAATTTATTCATACTATTTATAAAATTACATTTGTTTATAAATCTCCCAAAATGCTTTTTTGGGATGATAAAATAGAAATGAATATACTACAGCAATATTTAAAATAATCTTATATTCACCCCCCATAATGGGTAAATATTTTAAGAAGAGATCTTTTTTTCTACTTTGTTCTGGAATGACAGTTTTGATAGCTGTGATTTTATTTTTTGTTGTTTTATTTTGGCCACAAGACAACGATCATCTTGTTGCTAGGGTAAAAGTTAAACCAGGTATGTCTTTGAGTGGTATTTCAAATATGCTATATGAAAATAATATTATCTCTAATAAACTTATGTTCCAGTGGGCAGTAAAAATTTTAGGAAAAGAGAAAAATATTCCTATTGGTACATTCAGATTAGTGAAGGCTAAATCAAATTATAAGATTATTGATCAGTTAGTATATGGTGCTCCAGAAGTGATCAAGGTAAGGCTACTGGAAGGATGGGACATAGAGAAAATGGCAGAGTATTTAAGCGAAAAAATGGATTTTGACAAAACTAAATTTATCCATTTAACTAAAGATAAAAAGTTTTTAGAGAGGAATCAAATTGATGCAAATACTCTAGAAGGGTATCTGCATCCTGATACCTACCATTTTTTTAAAGGTGATACTCCTGAATCGGTATTAGTATACCTTATCAAACAATATAAATTATTTTGGACAAAATCATTTAAAAATCGTGCAGAATTATTAGGTTTTACAGAGAATGAAATTTTAACATTGGCTTCGATTATTGAAGGTGAAGCATTATACGATGATGAAAGACCAAAAATCTCTGCAGTATATCATAATCGTCTTAAGTTAAATATGAAATTGCAAGCAGATCCGACTATACAATACATAATAGATGATGCTCCAAGACGTCTTCTTAATAAAGATTTAAGAATAAAATCACCATATAATACATACTTGCATAAAGGTTTGCCACCTGGCCCAATTAATTCTCCAGGTAAAAAATCAATATTGGCTGCCTTATATCCTGAAGACAATGACTTTTTATTTTTTGTAGCCAATGGAGAAGGATATCACTCATTTTCAACAAATGAACGTGATCATAATATTGCAAAAAGAAGATTACAAAAAATTCGTAGAAAATTAAAAAAACAAAAAATTAAATGAGTTTAAAAAAATTAAATAAAGTTCAACGTGCTGCGGTAGAGTCTAATGATGGACCTATTTTGATTTTTGCAGGAGCGGGGAGTGGTAAAACAAGGGTCTTGACTCATAAAATGTATCACTTGATAAGAAATGAAAATTATAAACCTGAAAATATATTGTCTGTGACCTTTACGAATAAAGCTGCAAAAGAGATGAAAGCGAGGGTGATGAAATTACTAAAAACGAATGAATTGCCGATCACGATAGGAACTTTTCATTCTGTATGTGCTCGCTTATTAAGGATGGAAGCAAAACACCTAGGAATAAATCCACATTTTGCAATATATGATGTTCAAGATCAACTAGATCTAATAAAAGTGATTTTAAAAGATCGTAATATTCCAAAAGATCAGATTACTCCAAACCAAGCTCGGAACCAAATTAGTTATCTTAAAAATAAAATGATAAGTCCTAACGCGCAAGCTAGAAAGGCAAGAACGATTCATGAAAAAAATATTGCTGAAGTGTTTTTGCAATATCAACATTTATTAAAAGAAAATGATGCGTTGGATTTTGATGATTTACTTTTGTATCCGCTTGAACTTTTTGAAAGTCACCCAAAAGTTTTAGAAAAATATCAAAAAAAATGGAGGTATATACTTGTAGATGAATATCAAGATACAAATAGGCCGCAGTTTTTTTTCTTGACTAAATTATCCGAAAAATATGAAAATATTTGTGTTGTTGGTGATGATGATCAATCAATTTATGGTTGGAGAGGTGCAGACATTACAAATATTTTAGATTTTGAAAAATTTTTCCCTAGCTGTAGAATATTTACTTTAGAAAAAAATTATCGTTCTACACAACAAATTTTAGATGCGGCTACAGCTGTAGTAACACATAATGATCGTCGTACAAAAAAGAACCTTGTTGCAGAAAATGGCCAGGGTGATTTATTGGGTTTAATTGAGACAAGGGACGAACTTGAGGAAGCAGATGCTATAATCTCTGCTTTAGAAAAAGAGATAAAAATATATAAAAGGACCTTTAGTAATTTTGCAGTACTATATCGAACAAATGCCCAATCTAGAGCATTAGAAGATAGTTTTCGACGTATAGGAATTCCTTATAATCTTGTTGGTAGTATTAGATTTTATGAACGTAAAGAGGTAAAAGATGTTTTAGCATATTTAAGATTGGTAATTAACCTAAGAGACACTATATCGCTTCGACGTATAGTTAATTTCCCTCCTAGAGGAATAGGTATGAAAACCATGGATAAATGTGTTATACAAGGCTCTGCAGATAAAAAAGATTTATTTCAAGTATTAAAAAACGCTGATAAGCTTCAAATACGTGGCAAACAATCAGAGGCTTTGAAAATATTTTACAGTTTAATAAAAAAATATCATGGTCTTAGAAAAAAACTCAGCGCCAGTGAACTAAGTCGTAGTTTAATAGAAGAAGCGGGTATTTTAAGGTATTTCAAGCAATCTCAAGATATCGAAGATAAAGAACGGTATGAAAATGTTATTGAATTGCTTAATAGTATTGATGAATTTTCTTCCAGAAGATCTAACCCTCAATTAAGTGATTTTCTTGAAGAGGTATCTTTATTAACAGATATTGATCATTGGAATGATTCAGATAATAGAGTTACTCTAATGACTGTCCATTCATCTAAGGGTCTTGAATTTCCTGTTGTGTTTGTATCTGGTTTAGATGATGGCCTTTTCCCATTGTATAATTCTTTAGAAAAAAAAGAAGATCTTGAAGAAGAGAGACGTCTTTTTTATGTTGCTTTAACTAGAGCTCAAGAGAGAGTGTTCTTATTATATGCAACTAATCGTAGGAGAATGGGCGGAGAAAATGTTTTGGGTATGCCAAGTCGTTTTATAGGTGAAATACCTGATGAATACTTAGATAGAATTGAATTTCAATCTGCTTTAACAAGGAGAGTAATTATAGGATCTACTCAAAAAATGACAAAAGTTAAAGTTACTCGTACTGTTACAACTTTTGATGATTTTAAAGTTGGTGATACGGTAGAGCACTCTATTTTTGGTATTGGAAAAATTATGGTTTTAAGTGGTACAGGAGAGAACCAAAGAGTAGGAGTAATTTTTAAAGATGGCACAAAAAAGAAACTAATAGTTAAATATGCTAATTTAACTAAATTAATCTAGTTTCTATATTTCTCTAACAATAGATTTAAGAACGCACTTATATTGCAATGAATTACCAATAAAAACAAATAAACAATTGACTGATA
>CAZEER010000017.1:3803-6928 GCA_964511215.1 uncultured bacterium
AGGTATGAATTACGAAAAGAAAATGAGCATCATGATCATATGATTTGTATAGAAACTGGCAATATTATTGAGTTTTTTGATGAAGATTTAGAAAAATTGCAAGATAAGATCGCAAAAAAACATGGATATAAAATTGTGAGGCATGTTCATCAACTATTTGTTAAACCTATTAGGTAAATTAAAAAAAATTGCAAAATTTATTTTGAATCTATCCGAATTTGTTTAATCATAATTTGGAATATGATCCAGATATTGTGCTTAAAACAAATATTACTTTTTTTGTACTATCAACCCAAAAATATTTAAATTATATCCATAGTGGCATATTTTAGTATTATTTAATGTAATTTGGTTAAATATTTATTTCTTAGGAGAATGAGATAAATAAGATAATATATTGATATGAAAAAACTTACACCAATAGCAAAGTTCAAAAAAGGAGATGTAGTACAAGGTTTTTACTTATGTGTAGAAAAAAATATGAGGCAGACCAAAGGAGGGGATTTTTATTTAGATTTAGAACTCCGTGATATTACAGGGAAAATCAGTGCTAAAGTCTGGGATAATGTAGCAACGTTTAGTGAAAAGTTTGATAGTGGGAGCGCAGTTGCGGTCTCAGGATATATAGATTCTTTTTTAGAGCGTTTGCAACTCAATGTTAAAAAGATCAATAAAGCAACTATTCGGCATTACAGTAGATACGGGTTTGACCCAGCTAATATTGTGCCCACATCAAAAAAAGATCCGGGGATCATGTGGAAACATATTGAATCAGTAATCAGAAATATTTCCAATAAAAAACTACGAAGGCTTGTCACTATTATTTATAAATCAAATAAAAAAGAATTAATGATACACCCTGCATCTATAAAATTAAACCATAATTATAGATCAGGGCTTTTAGAGCATGTTTTTACTATGTCTAAGGTTGCAGAAAAAGTATGCAAACTTTATGATGTGGACAGAGATCTAGTTATCACAGGAATATTATTAAATAATATTGGAAAATTAAAAGGAATCAGCTCAGGATATGAGTATGAAAATACAAAAGAAGGAAAACTAATTAGCCAGAGTGTATTAGGTCGGGAAATTGTAATTAAGGCAATCTCTAGAATAAGTAAATTTCCGACAGAATTGTCCTGGAAAATTGAACATATAATTTTATCTCAAGAAACACTTGGCAAGTCAAGAAATCAAAATAAAATTATTTTTCCAGAAGCTTTATTGGTTCATTTTATTGATTTAATGAATTCACAAATGAATATTATGGAATTCATTTTAGAAAATGACCATCAATTAGGAGATTTCACAAGTAAACACAATTTTTTTCAAATTCCTATTTTAAAAAAAAATGAGCCAAGCTAATAAAATCACAAAAAAAATAATATTATTTGTAATTATTAGTATCTTTTTATTATAAAAAAATTATCTATTATATTTATAGGATAATGAAATTTTTCATGAAGTTACTTTTAATTGTTTTCAGTACTTCATTAACATTTTCACAATCACATGAAATGATTCCATTTGATTGGAGTGGTCAATTTGGATATGTAAATCTTAATGGTACAATTTTTTGGAATCAAGATTGGTCGGCGAAAAATTTATTATTTGATGGTACTTGGGCAATATACCCCCCGATGTTTGGTCCAGAAATTGAAAAAGATTTTAATAATAATAAAAAAGATTCAATAGATTTTAAAAAGGAATCAGACATCAGTTCATTTTTCAAGTATGATCAAGGTGATTATGCTCTGGATAATTTATCTTTGGGGATTGACTATATTACTCAAAGAAGATTTGTCAGTTTACATGGATTTAAGAGAACATATTCGGGTACTTATAATCAATATTATAATGGCTCTTACCAGCCAATACATCAAACTTATTTAATTTCATATCTATCATCAAATGATATTGATTATAGTGGTCTAACTTTAGGACATTTTAATACTTATTCTGGATTTCCTGACGGTGATACAATAATTGGATCCTTTGATAATAGAATTACAAATTTAAATATGTTTTGGGAACGAATTTTTAGTGATTTTAAAATAAAATTTAATATTGATCAGTTTTTACAACGTTACAAAGTGGAACACAGTTTATCTTATAGTTTAAGTCCTCGTTTTTTGACAAGAAACCAGTTTCAATTTGAAATGATTTATAATAAAGGTAGCCATAGTAATCTGGCATTTGGAGTTAATTCAAATAATAGAAATATTCGCATAGATGATTACTTTTTCAAATTTTATTGGAATAAAAATTTTGTGAAATATTCTTCCAAGTCAATTAGCATTTATGCAGATATAATACCGCATAATAATAAATATTACAGCAGTTATGTTTTAGAGTTTGATAAAACATTTGCAAATTTTCAATTATATTTAAATCAATCATCAACTTTCAATCCAATCCACCCTTATTATATATTTAACAATATTAATGCAGGAGATCTCCAACCATTTATGAAAAAAAACTATAGATTTGGAAAGTTGACTTGGAATAAAAAAAACCACCAATTTTCAGCTGACATATCTCAAGTAATAGATGATGATAAATTTTGGAATACTGTGAGAATTAGCGATGATAAAACAAAAAACACCTATAGTCAATCAAATCTTAATTATGAAACTAATATAGGTTCAAACTTTGAAATAATTTTCAATTATATGATGCAGGAAAAAAACAATATATACTCCGGTGGCATTGGGAAAATCATGGGAATGAAGCTCAGGTCTTATTTTAATCTATTCGAGGGTTTTTTAAATCTTAATATTAATGGTGAAATTAAACACTTAGGAGACCGTAGTAACAACTCGTTCATAAATCCTATAGAAATGGTACCTATAGAAAACAATTTTGAAAATACTATAATTAGCAATCCAGTGAATATTATTAATACAAGTATTGAAGCAAAAGTAGCAACCTTCTCAATCCGCTATGAATGGATTAATATAGCTGAAATAATATTGGGAAGCCTAAATTCAGATAGTCATAATTATTTTGCGATACATCCGCAAATGCCAGATTTAGGTCGCCAGATGAATTTGTCAATCGAGTGGTATTTTCAAGATTAGTTTTCCCAGACTGCAAAATCACCAGGGAGAACACCTACACTTAAT
>CAZEER010000017.1:7028-25718 GCA_964511215.1 uncultured bacterium
ATTATCGAAATTTCACCAGTCTGGATATTTAGTACGCTAGAACCATAATATGCTTCCCAATAAGAGTTATAGAACGTTCGAGATATCCATAATAAATCATTATCTAGTATCATATGATTTGGACCAGAACCTACTTCATAATTTTCGACAACTTCCCCAGTAGTGATATTTATTTTAACCACAGAAGACCCTTCATTCTTATCATACAATTCAATATTTGGTATACTTACCCATAAATGCGTCTTGTCTGAGACAATATCTTCAGGAACCCCATCCAAGGAGATAGATGATTCAATACTATAAGTGTACAGATTAAGTACTTTTAAATTTTTTGTATTCCAATTTGTAAAGTAAAGTTTATTATTTACGATACACATTTCACGAGGGCTAGAGTTATCGGTTGGGATTTCAATACCTGGTAAACTTAAACCAGATTCGGTTATTTGAAATATTTTGATTAAATGGCTATTATTCACAGCTACATAAAGTTTATCATTATGAACAAGTAAAGATTGAACGACATCGCCTATATCTTCAATAACTTGAATATTTTCATCACCATCAAAAACATAAATTGCACCATCACTATTACCAAAATTTCCCTCTGAGGCAACAAAAAGAAGATTTGTTTTTTCATTATTTTCTCTTAATGTGTCTTCACACGAAAAAGTAACTAATAAAAGGATAAGGATTAAAATATGCATAAAAATTCCTAATTATTTTTTCCGAACTAAAAAAGTATGTATTTGGTTTTACTTTTCTCCAGAAAGTCTGTTCTAATGTATTCATTTATATATGATTCCTGACTTTTTGTAGTATCAACTTGTCGAACTTAGTATCCAGCGTGGCAGAAATGGCAAATTTGAAACAAGTATTCTACAATTACTAGCAGAGGACTTTACCGATTTGAACGGGTTTTCATACTATAAATGATAATTGAATTATTTTAAATTAATGTAGAAATAAATATCAGTACAATATCAAAAACTATAATTTTTTTAATAGATTTAATGATATGGAAAAAAGCAAAATTAAATGGTTTATTACTTCAACTGGGGTTGCTCCAATTTATTGCAATCCCAATTTTAATTCCGAATGTCTTACAGAGACAGTTTATGGAGAATCTAATAGGATTATAGATCATCAAAGAAACTGGATACAAGTAGAATGTGAAGATGGATACAGGGGATGGGTAAATAAATTTTATGGTTCAGAATCGTATCAAAAAAATAATTCAAAATTCATCATTGCATTTCCAAATAAAGATGGTTTATATAATCCTAATTATCCTTTCGGTTCTATAGTTAAAGAACCACTTAAAGGCGCTATTCTCAAAGGTGAACTATTAGGATTTGATTCAATAATTGATTTAGCAAATCAATTATTAGGGATTCCATATAAATGGGGTGGGAGATCATCACTTGGTTTTGATTGTTCAGGGTTGGTCCAATCTATTTTGAAAGTCTGTGGTTATGATATACCAAGAGATTCTTACCAGCAAAAAGAATTTTTTCAAGATTGTGAAATAAAAATGTTTGATACCCAATCAGGTGATATACATTTTTTTGGTAAAATGGGGAAAGTCACTCATGTAGCATTCTCAACTGGAGGATATGGGATAATCCATGCTCAAGGTAATGTGAAAAAAGAGTCTTTATGTGATAAGGATAAAGATTTTAATAAAAATCTTTATGAGATCTATCTTTCGAGCGTTTCTATTCGACTTAAATTTGAAGCGTGAAAATACCTTCCTCAAATTCAATTAATGGGAATTTACTTAACAGAGCGGTTCTTGTTTTAAATGCAAATTATTCGCCTATGACAGTATGTACTGCAAAACGCGCAATATGTATGGATTATTTAAAAAAAATAGATATACTTGCCAACTACAATGAAAAAGTACATAGCCCATCACTTTCTTTAGAGTTACCGAGTGTGATAAAAATACGAAATTATATTAGATATGATAATTTATCTTTGGACTTAAACCGTAGGAATATTCTATTGAGAGATGAAAATATTTGTCAATACTGTGGTATCTCAAAGGTACCTCTAACTATTGACCATATTTTACCCAAGGGAAAGGGAGGAAGTGATTCGTGGGAGAATCTAGCTACAGCTTGTAAACCATGTAATCAAAAAAAAGGAGATCGTACGCCGGATGAAGCAAGTATGCAACTTTCGCGAATTCCAAAACGTCCCAATAGACTACACTATTTTCAAAGATTTGTCAAAGATCAACAAAGAGATTGGAGACCATATCTTTTCATGGAACCTTTCAAGTTTAACTAAAATTGTATGTATAAAGAAAAATTACGTGTTTTAAGTGGAATCCAACCATCAGGTTCTTTACACCTTGGAAATTATTTTGGTATGATGTTGCGAATGATTCAATACCAAGCTGAAAACGAATTGTTTTGTTTTATAGCAAATTATCATGCCTTAACGACATCTCCATCAAAAGAATCGTTATCAACAAATACATTCAATGCTGCTTGTGATTTTCTTGCATTAGGATTAGATCCTCAAAAATCTACATTTTGGATTCAGTCAGATGTACCTCAGGTAGCAGAGCTTACATGGGTTCTATCCTCTCAGGTTTCTTTAGGATTGATGGATAGATCGACTTCTTACAAAGATAAAATCGCCAGAGGATTAAAATCTAATATGGGCCTTTATTCTTATCCAGTTTTAATGGCTGCCGATATTCTTCTTTTCGATTCAAAAATAGTACCAGTGGGTAAAGATCAAAAACAGCACCTTGAGATTACGAGAGATATTGCAAATCGGTTTAATAATATTTATGGCGATACTTTTGTAATCCCTAAAGCAGATATATCGAAAGAAACTCAGCTTGTTCCTGGAATTGATGGACAAAAAATGAGTAAATCCTACAATAATACTATTCCAATCTTTGACCCGAAAATTAAAATTAGAAAAAAGATCATGCGAATTATCACAGATGCGACAGACATTAATGTTGCAAAAAATACAAACACACCATTATTTAAGCTTTATAGCTTATTTCTTAGCCAACAAGAGAAGAAAGAATTATCAGATCGATATAGTCAAAAAGGGTTACGTTACGGGGATGTAAAACAAGAACTCTATGAAAAAGTCATGGATTATTTCCAACCTTATCGAGAAAAAAGATTGAGTTTAACTTCCAATCCAAGTTTCGTATATGATATCTTAGAATCAGGAGCGGAAAAAGCTAAAATAGTAGCTAATGAAACTTTAGAAAGAGTAAGGTATGCCACGGGGGTTAATTATAAATAATGGCTTATCGTATTCATTTAAATAATTTTGAAGGCCCTCTTGACCTATTACTCTATTTTATTCGAAGGGATGAATTAGATATCTATGACATACCAATTGCAAAAATTACCAAAGACTTTATAGAGACGATTGAGGAATGGAAACAACTTAATCTCAAAATTGCTGGTGATTTTATTATTATGGCGTCAACTCTAATGCGAGTTAAAGCAAAAATGATGATACCTAGACCAGAGATTAATGAGGAGGGTGATATCATTGACCCAAGAATGGAGTTAATGCAACAATTAATTGATTACAAAAGATTTCGAGATGCTGCTGAAATACTCCATGATATTTCTATTTATAGGAGCCATTATATACCTAGGCAAATTGAACAGGATATTCCTAATGAGGATGATGATATCAGTTTTTTGTTAAAAGATGTTACTCTTTATGAACTTGCTCAGGTATTTAAAAGGACAATGGAAAACAAACCAGTAATTTCGCAGTTTGAGTTAAATAGAGAACCAATAAAACTAGAACAGCAGAAAGAAATTATTATAAAATATTTTGATGGTGAAGGGAGATTGAAATTTACTACTTTATTAAAAAAACTAAAGTCTAGATTAGAAATTATTGTAACATTTTTAGCCATTTTAGATTTAATCAGGGATGGAATATGCATTATTAACCAGTCTAATGTTTTTGGTGAAATTGAGTTAATTCATATTCATATAAGGGCATAATGCAAGAAAGTGACATTAAAAAGATTGTAGAAGCATTGCTTTTTGCAAGCCCAGATCCTTTGACTCAGGCAAAAGTTAACCTTGTTTTTAACCCTGATACATATAATCTAAAGGAAATTGTAAAAAATCTAAATAAACAATATGATCATGAAGACCATGCCTTTGAGATACAACAAGTTGCAGGTGGATTTCAACTTGTTTCAAAAAAAGAATATGAAATATTTATTAGAAAATTGATCAATAAATCAGGTCGTTTAGGTTTGTCTACTGCGGCCCTTGATTGTTTGGCTATTATCGCCTATAAACAACCAATTGGGCGTTATGAAATTGAAGCCATAAGAGGTGTAGATTCTACGGGTGTGCTTAAAACGCTTTTAAATCGGGATTTAGTAAAAATTAAAGGTAGAGATAATAGTCCCGGGAGACCTCTCCTTTACAAGACAACAAATAAATTTTTAGAATATTTTGGTCTAAACCGCTTATCAGATATGCCAAAATTAAAAGAAATTTCAGAATTAATAGATGCTGATCCATCTTTAGGAGAACAAATTGCTGTCTTTAAAGATGATCTTTCCGATCAGGATTTATCAAAGAACCCTCCTTCTGATGTTGTAAAGGGTTAAAAAATGCGTTTAAATAAATTTCTATCAAAAGCAGGGATTACATCAAGAAGGGAGTCGGATAAATTAATCCAGATGGCAACAACAGAGGTCAATGGTAAAATTTGCCTTGACCCAGCTTATAATGTGAAAGAAAAAGACGTAGTACAATATGATGGGCAAAAGATAAAACCTATTATTGAAAAAATTGTAGTAATGCTTAATAAACCAAAAAAGGTAATTACAACAGTCAAGGATACACATGGTAGGAAAACAGTTATGGATTTTATACCCCTCTCTACAAGATTATTTCCTATTGGACGCCTTGACCAGAATACTACTGGTATATTATTATTAACAAATGATGGAGATTTACAACAATATTTAACTCATCCAAAAAATCAAATCCCCAAAGATTACCAAGCTGTTATTGAAGGAAAAATAACAGGGACACAAATTCGAAAACTAACAAATGGAATATATATTGGTAGAAAAGAGTATGGTAAAGCCGAATTAATTGAACAAAAAACACATAAAGGAAGATCCATAGTTGTTCTTCGTTTAAGAAGGGGGAAAAAAAGAGAAATAAGACGTATTTTTTATCGATTAGGTCTCAAATTAATTATGCTAAAACGAATAGGATTTTCAAAATTAACATTGGGTGATCTTAAAGAAGGGAGTTTCAGAATCTTATCACCAGAAGAAATTAAATTACTTAAAAATTAATGAAAGAATATTTGTATTTTTCTCTATTATGAATTTAGAGCTATAAAAGCTAATATTGCCGGCTTATTGAGAGTTATTTTCGATGATAATTGCTATTGATGGACCAGCGGGTTCTGGGAAAAGTACTACAGCGAGAGGTGTTGCAGAACTTTTAACAATTATGTATCTAGATACTGGCGCAATGTATCGTGCGTTGACTTGGGCACTAATAGATGCTGGAGTTGAGCCTACAGATAATGAAAAAGTTTATGATTATTTAAAAAAATTGGACATTAATTTTGATTCATCAAATCATATACTAGTAAATAGAAAAGATATATCTCATGCAATAAGAACTCGGAAAGTTTCATCGCAAGTTAGTGCGGTAAGTACAATTCCTAAAGTAAGAGCAATAATGGTAGAAATTCAAAGAAAGATTGTAGGAAATAATGATTGTGTTCTAGAAGGTCGTGATATTGGGACGGTTGTTTTTCCAGAAGCAGATTTCAAGTTTTTTCTAGTAGCAGATGCAACAATAAGAGCTAAAAGAAGAATGAAGGATTTTAAAGAAATTGGAGAAAATGCTATATTTTCTGATATATTAGCAGATATTGAAAAAAGAGATGCTAATGATTCATCAAGAACACATTCGCCTTTAATAAAAGCAGATGATGCAATAATTATTGATACGAGTTATATTACAATTGATCAGCAAATTGAGAAAATTGTGAACCTAATTAAAAAAACAAAATAACACGAGGAACATCAAAGTATGTTTGAAAATAAAAATGAAGAACAAGTAGTTGAAGAGGCTTTAAATATATTAGATAATAATATAGAAAAAACCAGCGATAAAGAGACGCCTGCTACTAATAATGATCTTAAGATTATAGATTACTTGAACCCATCACTGTTCAACAATGTCAAAGTGATAGATACAAAAGAACTCTCGGATAAGCAATCAGATGAAATAGTTCCAGCTGAGATTGAAAACTTATATTCTGATACTTTTGCAGATATTTCTGAAAATACTTTAGTTGAAGGTCGAGTTGTTGGTATGAATGAAAGGGACGTATTGATTGATATTGGTTTTAAATCTGAAGGAATAATAGATCGAAGTGAATTTGATGAAGATGAATTGCCAAAAATTGGTGACCAAGTTGAAGTGTATCTAGAGTTTATAGAAGATGCTAGTGGTAATACAATTCTTTCAAAAGAAAAAGCAGATTTCATGCGGCGGTGGAAAGAACTGAAAGATGCCTTTGACAAAGAAAAGTTAATTAAAGGTATAATTGTTCGCAGAATTAAAGGTGGCTTAATTGTAGACCTAGGGGTTGTACAGGCATTTTTACCTGGTTCCCAAGTTGATGTTCGTCCAATTCAGGATTTTGATATATATTTAGAAAAAGAGATAGAGCTTCGTATTGTAAAGTTTAATGAAGCTAGGAAAAATATTGTTGTGTCCCATAAAATTATTCTTGAAGATAGTCTTAAAGAGCAAAGAGAAGCCCTTTTTAAGGAACTTGAAGTTGGTTCTATCATGGAAGGCCGCGTTAAAAATATTACTGATTTCGGTGTTTTTGTTGATCTTGGAGGTATAGATGGACTGTTGCACATTACAGATCTTTCATGGGGTAGAGTTAACCACCCATCTGAAATATTAGATTTAAATGATACAATTACAGTTAAAGTGATCGAATATGATGAAGAAAGGAAAAGGGTATCATTAGGTTTAAAACAACTTAGTCCTCATCCATGGGAAGATGTTGAAATTAAGTTTCCTATCGGTAATGTTGTCAAAGGTAAAGTCGTGAGTTTGACTAACTATGGTTGCTTTATTGAATTGGAGCCTGGCATTGAAGGGTTAATCCATCATTCTGAAATTTCATGGACAAAACATATAAAGAATCCATCAGAAGTATATTCTATGGGTGATGAAGTAAATGCAAAAGTGTTATCAATTGATATTGAAGAAAGAAAAATAAGTTTGGGTGTTAAACAACTTACACCAGACCCATGGGATCAGATTGAAGAAAAATATATGGTAGGTACTATTCATAAAGTTATAATAAAAAATCTAACTCAATTTGGAGCATTTGCGGAATTAGAAGATGAAATTGATGGGCTAATACATGTGTCAGATATGTCTTGGACTAAGGTGGTAAAGCATCCCAAGGAGATAGTTGAGAAAGGTCAGAAAATTGAAGTTAGAATATTAGAGGTTTCTAGAGAAAACAGAAGAATTTCTTTAGGTTACCGACAGGTACTGGATGATCCGTGGCCTGAATTAGTTAATTATTTTGAGGCAGGTAATGAGGTTAGTGGTGAAATAATTCGAATTTTGGATAAAGGTATTATAATACAATTAGAGAATGAGGTTGAGGGTATAATTCCTTTTGGTAAAATGTCTAAAAAAGATAGGAGATCTCTTGCAAACCAGTATGAAGTAGGAGCAAACCTATCAGGTATAGTCATGAAAGTATCTCCAGAGGATAAAAAAGTTATCCTATACAAAGAAGAACTTGCAGGAACGGCTAAAAGGACTTCTGCGAATGATGAGGTCAAACAATTTCTAAACAATCAGAAATTAGATTCAGGAGAAAAATTGGAATTACCACAAGAATTACTAGAATTAGCTAGTGAGGCTGAAAAAGAAGATTTAGATGACTCAATAAATAGTCCCAAACTTGAATCTGATCAGAAGGAGTAGATTTTTAATCAGGGGTGTATTCATTTTTTGAAATTAAAGACAAAAATAAATTCCATATTAAAACAAAGAATTGCCATGTGTTTAGTTGCATTTGGTTTGTCTCTTCTTCTTTGGATTTTTGTTGTATCAGAAAACGAATACACTATGGTTTTAGACCTACCTATTGAAGCAAGAAACTTAAGCGAACAAAAAGCCCATAAAGAAGAGGTTCCCCCATTTGCTTCTGTAAGAATTAGGGGTACTGGTAGAGATCTTTTTAAATCTTTTTTATTAAAAAATTTTGCAGGATTTAAGTTGGTCTTAGATCTAGAAGGTATTTCAAAAGAATACGATTTTAATCTAAATGATTACTTTGAAAAATTCCCAAGAAAAGTAGTACTACCTTATAATTATAATGTGTCATTTGTGGAGGTTGTTTATCCTAATCGAATACATATTAGTCTTGATGAATATCAAGTAAAAAAAGTACCTATTTTATCAAATATTTTAGTTAAACCAGGGTCTGGACATATTTTAGTGGGAGAGCCAAAAATTACTCCTTTTGAATTAGAAATTGCAGGACCTAAAGAGGAATTGGCATTAATTAATCATGTTGAAACTGAATTTGATACAATAAGTGGAATCGTTTTACCATATTCTGGATTAGTTAATTTAGAGTCCCATGGTAGGCTAATTAAATTTTCCCAAGAAAAAATTAAGATAAATTGTGAAATACAAGAAATTAGTGAAAGAATAATTGCAGATATTCCAGTGCTTGTTGAAAATATACCGGAGAAAATACGAGTGTTCCCATCCCCGCAAACAGTCTCTCTAACTGTGGTGGGAGGTATGAAAAGAATCGCTGTTTTAAGGCCTAGTGAAATTAGAATCATAATTGATTTTAATAATTGGAATCACCAAAAACAATTTTATGAGCCTAAAGTGGAAATCCCATCTGATTTGCTAAGTTGGAGGGATATATCACCAAAAAATCTTGAAATTGCTGTTGC
Source organism: uncultured bacterium (assembly GCA_964511215.1). Taxonomy (GTDB): domain Bacteria; phylum Fidelibacterota; class Marinisomatia; order Marinisomatales; family UBA1611; genus CAZEER01. The sequence goes on from CAZEER010000017.1 coordinate 16,036, forward strand.
TCGTGAAGTGTTATGACTATATTAGGTATTGAAACTTCTTGCGATGAAACTGCAGCATCAATTTGTAAAGATAAAAAAATTATTTCCAGCGTGGTTAGCCAGCAAAGTATTCATGAATATTATGGTGGAGTAGTGCCTGAAATCGCTTCTAGAGAACATGAGATAATACTCAATTCTGTAGTTGATAGAGCACTTATTGATGCAAACATATGTCTTCTTAATCTTGATGCAATTTCGGTTACAAATGGCCCTGGTTTAACGGGCACTCTTTTAACAGGAATCACTTTTGCAAAAGGCTTAGGGCTTGGATTAGGTATTCCTGTGATTCCTATAAACCACCTTGAAGGTCATATCTTTGCAAATTTTTTAGCAGATCCATCATTAGAATATCCTTTTGTTTGTCTATTAGTTTCAGGTGGGCATACTCAACTATGGTATATAAAAAAAATGGAGCAATATGAATTATTAGGTGAAACAAGAGATGATGCAGCTGGTGAAGCTTTTGATAAAGGTGCTAGAATCTTAGGACTTGGATACCCTGGTGGGCCAGCTATAGAAAAAGAGGCAAAAGGTGGAGACCCTTATAAAATTCATTTTCCAAGAAGTTTATTAGGGGAAAACAATTTAGAGTTTAGTTTTAGTGGATTAAAAACCTCATTGCTTTATTTTATGGATAAATTCCAAGAGAATGCATCAATGTTGAAAAAAGATGTTATTGCTAGCTATCAACAAGCAATTATAGATGCTCTAGTAGAAAAAGTTAGACGAGCTCTTTTACTAACAGAAGTAGATACTTGTGTAATTGCGGGAGGAGTTGCAGCTAATCAATGTTTGAGAAACCAATTAAAAATTATTTTACCGAATACTCGAATTATATTCCCAGAATTAAAATATTGCACCGATAATGCAGCAATGATTAGTTATCTTGGTGAGTTAAAATTCCAATCAAATGTAAAAAAATCACTGAGGTTTAGTGCAGTACCAAATTTAAAGTTAGCTTAATTTTGAAATTTGAAATTATTAATCCTAATAAATTATTTTGGTTTGCATGTATTTTATGGTTTTTACTAATCTATATTTCTATAAGTAAGAAATCTTTTTTTAACAAAGGTAGATTACCATTAGTAACTATTTTTTTACGAATAATATCATCAGGAATTATTCTATTACTTCTGTTAGAACCACAATTAAGTTTTTCAACTATTAGTAAACATGATTTGAATTGGCATATTTATATTGATCGATCTTTAAGTATGTCGTACCATTCAAATCCGTCTGTTGGGTCATTAATTTCGGGCGTTGATGAAATAATAGGTAAACTAAAGAAAAAAATGATCGATACCAAAATATTTGGATTTGGTTCTACACTAGATACAAATTGGGTTTATGGTGAGAAAAAAATGCAAGATGGATCTACTCATTTTGGAAATGTAATGGATCATATAAAATCACAGTCAAATAATAAATTAGCAGGATCAATTATAATAACAGACGGACAAGTGAATCTAGGTCCTGAAATTCCTACAAAAATTTTAGCGGATATTAAACCTATAAATATTTTAGGAGTTGGAAATAATAATCCTTTTGTGGATGTTGCAATTCAATCAATAGAAGCACCTCCTGTGATAATTAAAGGAGAAAATGCAGAATTAAATGTTATTGTTTCTTCAAGTGGTAGTGTAGAACAAAAAATAAATATTACTTTATATTCTGAAAAAAGATTATTGGGATCAAAAGTTATTTCAATATCTGGAGAGGGTAGTAAACAAAATATTCGATTTATGATTAATCCTGATCATGTAGGAGAGATGAAATATAGAGTACAGGTTAATGCACTTCCTGATGAAATCAATATTCTAAATAATAAGCAAATTGTGGCAATACAAGTATTAAAAGATATATATAAAATTGCAATCATATCTGGTGCGCCAAATTTTAACACACGAGTAATAAAAAATATTTTAGAAAATAACACTAAATTTTCATTTGATCATTTTGTACTCCAGCCGGATGGATATTCTTTGCCACTAAAAACATTTTGGGACACAAAATATGACTTAATTATTTTTGATAATCATCCTGTAAAAATGAATGCAAAAGAATGGCAATCATATTTAAGGATATTTGCAAAAAAAATCTTATCTCAAAAATCAAGCTTAGCAATATTTAAAGGGCATGATACTGATGGAGAAGTTTTTGCATCTTTTTTAAATTTGATGGGTTTAGAAATTGAAGATTCTGTAATTGAACTTGAATCAGAATATAAATGGGAATTAACCTCAAATTGGGAATCTTTTTCCCCATTTTATATTAATAAAATTAATAACAGGAAATCATTTGACTATCCCCCCTTATTTATTGATACAAAAATAGACTCTACAAATGCTACTGTTTTAGCAAATTTTAAGGTCTCAGAAATGGATGTTCCGTTATTATTGCTGGCAGAAAAATCTCCACTTAGATTCATGCTATGGACTTCACCTGATTTACATTATCTGTACTATAAAACACAGAATACTGCAAATAAAGAATTTTTAAACAATATATTGAAACCTGTTTTTTTATGGTTAACAAGAACAAGTAATGAAAAAGAATTTTATTTTAGATCGGGAAAAAACTCATATCAACAGGGAGAACAAATTACTATCACTGGGAAACCAGTCAGAAATACCAAAATCGTGAATAAAGGTTATGTACATGTTTATAATAAAGAGTCCTTAATTAATACTAAACAGCTTAACTATGATAAAAACAAAGGTATATATACTGGACAATTTTGGGCATCTGAATCTGGGAAATTAGATTATGATATAGAATTAATCTATGGGGAAAAACCTATGATAGTTCACAAGGGAAGTGTGCAAGTTCAAGAAAGTCAAATAGAGATGAACAATGTATTTTTAAACCAATATCCATTAAGAAAATTAGCAGAAATCACAAATGGGACATATAACCATTGGCATGATCGATTATCCACAGTTAACCAGATAAGTAAGGAATCAGAAAATAAGATTATTCAATCCAGGATTATTTTTCATAAAAGCAAAACAGTATTTTTTATAATATTGGCTTTACTTTCTCTAGAATGGTTAATTAGGCGAAGACTAGGAATGCTATAATTATTTGGAATAAATAGACCTATATGTAATTTTAGTTTTATAATGGAAAAATTATTATGAGAAAAATCGCAGTTATTGGTACTGGCTATGTAGGACTAGTGAGTGGTGCAGGAATTTCTGATTTTGGACATTCTGTAACTTGTGTTGATATAGTTAAAGAAAAAATAGATTTATTAAATAATGGCAATGTTCCAATCTATGAAGATGGTTTAGATGATCTGATAGATAGAAATGTAAAAGCTGGAAGGCTTAATTTTTCAGTAAATATTGAACAAGTAATAAAAGATTCGGATATTATATTTATTGCAGTAGGTACTCCTCAATCTGAAAGTGGCGAAGCAGACATAGGTAGTATAGAATTAGTATCGAAATCAATTGGAAAAAATTTGAATAGTTATAAAGTAATCTGTACAAAAAGTACGGTACCTATCGGTACGGGTGGCAAAATTTGTGAGTGGATTAGAAGTGAAATGAAAAATAAAATAGAATTTGATTATGTTGCTAATCCTGAATTTCTAAGGGAAGGGTCTGCTGTCAAAGATTTTCTATGGCCAGACCGAGTTGTTATTGGTGCTAAAAGTGACAAAGCTTTTACTATTATGAAAGATGTCTATCGTCCACTCTATATAAATGAAACACCCATAATTCATACAAATGTGATTACTGCTGAAATGATAAAGTATGCCTCAAATTCTTTCTTGGCATTAAAAATTAGCTATGTTAATGAAGTAGCAAATTTGTGTGATGCTGTAGGGGCAGATATTCATCAGGTTACAAAAGCAATGGGACAAGATGGGAGAATTAGCTCAAAATTTTTACATCCAGGACCGGGTTTTGGTGGCTCCTGTTTTCCAAAAGATACAATAGCTTTTGCAACTTTATCAAAAAAGAAAGGTCAAATAATAAAAACAATTGAAGCTGCAATTTCTACTAATATCTTACAGAAAAAGAGGATGGTTGCTAAGATGCAATCTTTAATTGGTGGTACATTTCAAAATAAAGAAATAGCAATACTTGGATTGGCTTTCAAAGCTAATACTGATGATATTAGAGAATCACCTTCCTTAGAAATGATAGATGCGATTATTAAGGATGGTGGTGTTATCAGGGCATTTGACCCAATTGCAAATAAAAATATGAAAAAGATATATCCTGATTTGAAATATTATGATTCTTGGGAACTTGCATGTAAAAATGCAGATGCAGTGGCAATTATGACTGAATGGAATGAATTTAGAGGAATGGACTTATCATTATTAAAATCTGTATTAAAAACTCCAATTGTTTTAGATACTAGGAATCTATTGAGTCCTAATAAACTGCAGGAATTAAACTTTATTTACGATAATGTTGGTAGAAAAATTAATTCATGATTATTAAAGATACATATTTAGATGGAGTAAAGATCATTACCCCAAATTTATTTAAAGATTCTAGAGGATATTTTTTTGAGTCATTTAAAAATAATCTATTCTCAAAATATGGTTTACCAAAAACTTTTCAGCAAGATAATGAAGTAAGGTCAAAAAAAAATGTATTACGGGGCATGCATTATCAATTAAAAAAGCCTCAGGGAAAATTAGTTAGAGTTGTACATGGTTGTATCATAGATGTAGCGGTTGATATACGTATTGGTTCCCCCACTTTTGGAAAATATTTCATGATGGAACTATCATCTAAAAATAAACAAATGTTGTATATACCTGAAGGTTTTGCACATGGTTATATTGTGACTTCTGATGATTCTGTAGTCCTTTATAAATGCACTAATATTTATGATCCAAATGATGAATATGGTATAAAGTGGAATGATAAAAGTATCAGCATAAAATGGAATTATTCTAAACCTATTTTATCTGATAAAGATAAAGAACTCCCATTATTAAAAAATCAGAAGTTTTTACCTAAATTTTAAAATGAAAATATTTTTAGTTACAGGAGGTTGTGGTTTTATAGGCTCAAATTTCATTCGTCGTATTCTTAAAGAAAAATATTTAGTCAAAATTATTAATTTGGACAAACTTACCTACTCAGGAAATATTAATAATTTAAAAAACATACCAAATCAAAATTATAAAATGATTATAGGAGATATATGTGATAAAAGTCTTGTGAAAAAACTTTTTGAAAAATATCAATTTGACTCTGTAATTCACTTTGCAGCAGAGAGTCATGTTGATAGATCTATTGATGGTCCTGCTGAATTTGTACAGACTAATGTTATGGGTACTTTAACGTTGTTAGAGGAATCATGGCAATATTATTCTAAAGTTAGAAATAAAGATTTTAAATTTTTACACATATCAACCGATGAAGTTTATGGCTCACTTAATGAATTTGGTAAATTTGTTGAATCTTCTGCTTATGACCCAAGTTCTCCATATTCTGCTTCAAAAGCTTCTTCAGATCATTTGGTAAGATCATGGCAACGTACATATGGTTTGCCTACTTTGATTACAAATTGTTCGAATAATTATGGGCCTTACCAGTTCCCAGAAAAATTAATTCCGCTAATGATAATTAACTGCTTAAATAATAAGTCATTACCCATTTATGGTAAGGGAGAAAATATAAGAGATTGGTTATTTGTAGGTGATCACTGTGATGCAATTATCACGGTTCTGGATAAAGGAGAAATTGGAGAAACATATAATATTGGTGGTGATAATGAAATAAAAAATGTTGATGTAGTCCATTTGATTTGTAATATATTGGATAAAAAATTTCCCAAGAAAGATGGAGTACCATATTCTAAGCAAATTTCGTATGTTGAAGATAGACCGGGTCATGATTTCCGTTATGCTATAGATTCCACGAAAATTAAAAGTGAATTGGGATGGCATCCAAAAGAATCATTTGATAGTGGTATTGATAAGACTATAGAATGGTATTTGGAAAATAGAATTTGGTGGGAATCAATTCAGGATAATACATATAAACAACAAAGGCTAGGTATTATAAAATGATGAAAGGTATTATACTCGCGGGAGGAAGCGGGACTAGACTATACCCTATTACCAAAGTATTATCAAAACAGTTATTACCTATTTATGATAAACCTATGATTTATTATCCATTATCAACTTTGATGCTATCTGGAATAATAGATATACTGATAATTTCTACTCCGGAAGATACTCCTAGATTTGAGAAATTATTTGGAGATGGGAGCCATTTAGGATTAAATATTTCATATATGGTACAACCTAGCCCAGATGGTTTAGCTCAGGCATTTATTTTAGGCGAGGATTTTATTAATAATGATCCAGTTTCCCTAATATTAGGTGATAATATATTTTTTGGACATGGTTTACCAAAAATGTTAAAAAAAAGCGTCAAAATAGTTGAATCAAATAATGAAGCTGTAATATTTGGATATAGTGTTAAAGATCCTGAGCGATATGGTGTTGTCTCTTTCAATAATTCAGGTAAAGCTTTGAGTATAGAAGAAAAACCAACATATCCAGCATCTAAATATGCAATAGTTGGTCTATATTTTTATCCCAATGATGTTATCAATATTGCTAAAGATATTAAACCGTCAGCTAGAGGAGAATTAGAAATTTCTTCGGTAAATCAGAATTTTTTAAATATGGAACGATTGAATGTAGATTTAATGGGTAGAGGCTATGCTTGGCTTGATACAGGGACACAAGAGGCGATGAATAATGCCTCAAATTTTATTAAAACAATTGAGCAAAGGCAGGGCCTTAAAATAGGCTGCTTGGAAGAAATTGCCTATCGTCAAAATTTAATTAATAAAGAAAAATTACAACAACTTGCGGATAAATATTCCAATGAGTATGGTGATTATCTATCTAGTTTAATTTCTTAGTTATAAATAAAATTATAGAATAATCCAATTTCAACTGATAATTTGTTTGAGTCTATACCAAGTTGCTCTAAATTGAGAGGATCTAGCACTACATTTTTAAAGTCTACATTATTTATTCCAATTTTATAATCTAGACCTTGTATTTTCGAGGATCGTTCTATAATTAAAGATATCATCGATTTGATTTCAGTCCCTAACTCAAATCGAGGGCCTTGAATATCTTGGTAATTATCTTTAACCATTTCAGGGGTTATAATACCACGTTTAACATTTGAATATTTTAGGAAAAATTTGTTTTTCCTAAAAAGAAAAAAATAATTAACAAGTAATTCTTGGGCATGTGGTCCTGCCCAAAATCCCAATGGCTGGTAGTGACTATAAAAATCATTTATAGGATATTTATGTTTATAAATACGCTGATCTGTCCAATTATATTCTATTGTAATAGATTCATTATTTAGCAAAATATTTTTTGTTTTATATCCCAATTGCCATGCAAACCAATTATGATTTTTCGAATTAATAATCCACTCTGGAGTAAACTCATCCATAAAAAACCCTAAGTAAAATTTATGTTTTATATTGGGGGAGTAAGATATATCACACCCCATTTGGATATTATCGGTATCCCCTAAGTAATTTTCAATAGGATAAAATAGAATTATTGGTAATAAATAATGAAAATCCAAATTTCTTGTGGCGTATATGACAGATTCATTTGCACTTAATATTACGTTTTCAAAGATACTCCATTCTATTCTGTGCGCTGCAATGTTTCTAGCTATATTAAAAGACCTGTTACTAAATCCATTATTATAATATGGCAAGCGTGTTGAATCAGGAATATTGCTATTAAGAAATCCATGAAAATAAATTAGTTTTATATTTTCCCTTACAGACCACTCAAAGCCAAATTGAGGATAAGATGGGACCTTATTAGATATATGCAATGCTCTTATACCTGGTCCCCAATGCCTGTCAAATTTTCCGATATCAATTTCAAAATTATTTAATCTATATTTTATTTTGGCTGTTGCATACTCTGTCCAATATCCGTCAGCATCTTTTGAATCATCTATATAAGGAAAGCTTTGCCTAGGTGAGAAATCAAGAAAATTGTTATTTATATTTCCAAGCATTCCAAATTGCAAATATTTTGTATCAATTGTTAGGTTATCATTTTTATAATATGCGTCCATTCCAACTCCAAAAATTGTGATTGGTTGAGTATTATAAACCCAATCACTACCTTCAGAAGAATAATAAATAAAAGTTATTGGTTTTAGATCTAAATTATTTGATAAAACCATAGTAAAAAGGAATATGGAAATAATTGTTTTTTTCAAGTATATCATTATTTATTTACTTCGCGCTCCAGAAAATAAAATATTAATAATAGCCATTATAAAGTATTTTAAATCAGTCATAAACGGTGATTGCTGTTTTGCATTCAAATATATTTTTTCACTTTTTATAATTTCATCAAATGATTGAGGAAGATCTGCATAATAAGGTGGAATCAAACCTGGCTTAAATTTTATCCGGTTTTCACGAAGATCTTTAGGATATAAACTGAAGTAATGTTCGCTTAAGGCTCTTACACCCATAAGTTTTAAATCACCTTTAATCCAGTTGTAAAATTGTGGTATCTCATCAATAAAGTATTTTCTAAAAATTTTCCCCCACGATGTAATCCTATAGTCGCCTTTCATTTTACCCATGGTATCTAGATGATATTTTTCATATATATCTCCCTGAATAAATTCGCTATATGGATACATTGTTCTTAATTTATATATATAAACAGGTTTACCTAGATATCCAACCCTTTTTAGCTTTACAATAGGTCCATAGGATGGAGATTTTTCATTTGAGACTGTTTTTTTCTTTTTACAAATAAAATATAATTGATCTTCTAAATTAATTGTATCTATTAATTCATATCCACAAAATGCCAAACGACCTAGAATTTCTGATTTTGAGATAACGCGATTTTTTCCTTTTGTAAGAATAAAATAAATTTGTTTGGTGATAGCTAATTTTGGAAAAACTCTATGAAAAATAAAATGAAATGGTAATATTATTGAAAATAGGAAATGTGGCATTTGGGATCTTAGATGGTTTTTTTGGCTTTCAAGCGGAATAAAACTACCTACTAGTATCCCACCGCTTTTCAATTTTGAATATGCTGATAAAAAATACTCATTAATTCTTCTAAAGTCGTTTAATGGATGAATGTTTACTAAAAGTTCTTTTGTTTGATTGAACAATAAGTCTATGTTTATAACTGATGTTGTATTTAAAACAGTCACTTTATTTTTTGAAAACTTTTCTGATTGAATGGCTTGCCATATAAAGTCTGTTAATTGTTTTTGATATTTTTTACTAAAAGTGTGTACACTTTTTGATAATGCTAATTTATTATAGGAACCATTTTTCTCGTTTGCTTCAGAATTTATAAATAAAGTTTCTTGCCCATTTGTTTCATTGATATTTTGATATCTTAAAGTTTTTGAAACACCATTCTTTTTTAATTCTCCAAAAAAGTAAATATAAAATGCAATAATTTCGAGTCCCGAATGAATGAACCCAGCTTTATAAATTAAGTTAATTGAGTTAGGATCTAACCTTAAAGTGTAATAAAAGAATGTTATAAACAAGATAGTTAAAATAGATCCTTTTATATATGGAGCAATTTCATAATAATGATTAATGGAATTTGGTTCTTT
>CAZEER010000017.1:25818-36133 GCA_964511215.1 uncultured bacterium
GGAGCAAAAAATATCATAAATCAACATTATTGATGTAAATGTAACTATAAATAATCTCGATATACTCCAAAGCTCAGAGAATGATATAGTGATTACTACGAAAAGGAGTGTTATAAGGTAAGACCAGAATATTATCCTCAATACAAGCCAAAATGGCTTTTGGATTATAGAATTAATCCTATCATAGTAAATTGAAAATACTATACGAAAAATCAAAAATATTAAAAATAAATAAAGATAATTATTTTGAGGAATAATTACTCCAAATTTTTTGAAATTCATTAATGTAAATACAATTGCAAAAACAATAATATCATTAATCCAAAGTATTTTTTCTAGTTTAGATTTACTTATCATTCAGAGGGTATTATATTCTAATTAGTTATTACATTAAACATGCACATGCCAATTTATTATAGATGTTGTTAGGTATGCTGTAAGGAACATCACAGCAATGTGGTTGTAAGAGGCTATTATCATTATTATTTAACTTTGTTAATCTTTAAATTAAAAATAATAGCGTTTTACATCGATATAGTGTACTCCTATGCGGATTCGAACCTACCTAATATTAACATTTTTTATTGAAAAAAAATTGTCCTAATTAATAGGAATTTTTTAATTAAAATAATTAAGATAAAATGGCACTTATTTTTATTAACAAAAAGGGTAAATGTATTTAATGAAAATATGTACGATTATAGGAGCCAGACCTCAGTTTATAAAATCAAGTATTATTAGTAAAGAACTATCAAAAATTAGGAATATTCATGAGATAGTCATTCATACAGGACAACATTTTAATAACAATATGTCCAATATTTTTTTTGAAGAAATGGTAATTCCTGCTCCAAATTATAACCTGGATATTCATTCTCTTTCCCATGGTGCAATGACTGGTAGGCAATTGGAAAAAATTGAAGATATTTTACAAAATGAAAAACCAAATTTAGTTTTAGTTTATGGCGATACAAATTCAACATTGGCAGGTGCATTAGCTGCAGCTAAATTGAATATTCCCATAGCCCATGTTGAAGCTGGCTTACGATCATTTAATAGAAAAATGCCTGAAGAGATCAATCGTATTTTAACTGACCATATTTCTGATATTTTATTTGCACCTACAGATTACGGGGTGCATAATCTTATAAGAGAAGGAATTGAAAAATCAAAAATTCATAAAGTTGGTGATGTAATGTATGATACTGCATTGTGTTTTGGGAAAATTGCAGAAAAAAAATCAAAAATACTTACACAATTAAATTTAGAACCAAAAAAATATTTACTTGCTACTGTACATCGGGAGGAAAACACTGATAATAAGGAAATTTTACAGCAAATTTTCGCAGCTTTTGGTGAATCGTTACTACCAGTTGTAATCCCTTTGCATCCCCGTACTAAAAAAATTGTGACTAAAAGTAATATTTTACTTGGTAAACGAATTAAATGTATCGATCCAGTAGGATACTTAGATATGATTATGTTAGAAAAGAATGCTTTAAAAATAGTTACAGATTCTGGAGGTGTTCAGAAAGAAGCTTTTTTCTATAAGGTCCCATGTATCACTTTACGAAATGATACAGAATGGATTGAATTAGTAAAAAACAATGTAAATACACTTGTAGGAACAAATAAAGAAAAAATAATAGAAGCTATTTTGTCTTTTAATCCTATTGATTTCAATTTTTCTTTTTATGGTTCGGGTGAGGCTGCAAAATCTATTTGCAAAATATTAATTGGATAATCATATTAATTATTAAACTATGAATTTTTAATATAATGCGTTATCTAATATACCTTGGCCATCCTGCGCAATATTTATTTTTACGGGAGACTATAAAGAGACTAAAAAATAATGGTCATAGAATATGCATCCTTATTAAGACAAAAGATATTTTAGAATCACTATTATTAGCTGATGGCGTTAATGATTATAAAAATATTTTATTAAAAGAGAGGGGAACCTCTTTAATCTCCATAGCATTTAGTTTGATAAAAAGATTAATAGCCATGATACCTATTGTACTGCGATTTAAACCTGATGTATTAATTGGTACAGATCCTTCTATTGCTCAATTGGGTTTTTTTTTAAGGATAAATAGAATTACGATTACGGAAGATGATTATAATATTATTAAGCCTTTGGCTTTTATTACTTACCCATTTACCCAAACAATTTTTTGTCCAGAACCTTGTAATGTGGGAAGATGGGGACATAAAAAAATTGGATATCAAGGCTATATGAAATTAGGTCATTTGCATCCAAAAGTATTTCAAATAGATAATTCAATAAAGATGAAATATAATTTACCACCTAAATTTGTACTTATTAGATTATCAAAATTAAGTGCATATCATGATACTGGTATAAAAGGAATTAATGAAAAAACATTAGATAATATTGTCATGGTATTAAAAAAAAATAATTATGACGTTTTAATATCTGCTGAAAATTTATTGGATAAAAAATATAACCATCTTTTATTAAATATTAATCCAAATGATGTCCATAGTATTCTGGGCTTCTCGTCATTTCTTATTAGTGATAGTCAAAGTATGAGTGTAGAGGCTGCAATTCTGGGAATACCTTCAATAAGGGTATCAAGTTTCTCAGGTAAAATATCAGTTCTTGAAGAATTAGAACATAAGTATAAATTAACCTATGGTATTAAGGCCTCAGATTCAAAAAAATTATTTGAATTAATCAATAAATTAATAAAAACAAAAGACTTACAAAAAATTTGGACCCATCGTAGTAATAAAATGCTTAATAATAAAATCAATGTAACAGCATTTTTATTTTGGTTTTTAGAAAATTATCCTAGTAGTAATACATTCATAAAAAAATATCCTAATTATCAATTCCACTTTAAATGATTTAAAGTAAAATATGGTAAAAGGTAGTTGTGTTGAAATAGAATTACATTTATGTATAATTTTTTTTAAAATATTAAGATTTTTTTAAATTGGTAAAGATTCCAATTATTTTTTTTGTAGAGATGTTAATATCATGATCCCTATATCTTTTAACTATATTTTTTGTTAGCAATTCAATTAATTGAGGTTTATCGATAAGGGTTGTCATTATTTCTGAAAGTTCTTTAGGTGAGTTTGGGTTAAATAAATATCCATTATTTTTATTAATATATTCACGAATACCTCCAATATTTGAGCCAATAACTGGTGTCCCTGTTGCAATTGCTTCTAAGCCAACAAGCCCTAATGGTTCTTCTCTGGAAGGGAAAATAAATAATGTCGCAATATTATATAAAATATTTAGTTCATTTTGTTCTACTTTTTTGAGGTACTTGAATGAATCTTTGAGTCCATAAATATTTTTTATATCATTTTTTAATTTAATTATTTCCGGCCCATCAGAACAGACTATGATATATATTTTATTTAGATATTCTATGTTTAATTTTTTTATTGCATTAATAAAAATATCAAGTCCCTTACGTTTTATTGCATTACCTGCAAATAAAAGAATGATCTTATCTTTGTCAATTTTATAAGAATTTTTAAAATTATTGATTTGGTTATAATCTAAAGAATAAAATTTATTATAATTTATTCCAGGTGAAATAACCTCAACCTTATTTGAATTGGTTTTGATTAGAGCCAATAGTTCCTTTTTGATGTTAAGACTATTAACTATAATAAAATCAGAATTATATATAGTACTTTTATATATCTTTCTATAAAGTGCTGTAGATGATTTAAATAAATTTAGATCCCCACCATGTATATGCAGAACAACTGGTATCTTGAATAGGCGTTTTAGTAATATAGCAAAAAAACCACTTAACATTACTCCGTGAGGGTTCAATATATTGTATGATTTTATTCTACAAAATAGACGAAAGATATTTATTAGGAATACTGAATATTTTATCATATTTGATATAAAATCTTTTTTCACATTAGCGTTTCCCCAAATATTAAAGATCAAATTATAATAAACATCGGGATTAATTGATTGTTGAATTAAGTTATCAACAAGGTTCTTAATAAAAATTTGGTTTGTTTTGTTTTTTGCAGTAGGATAACTGTTGCAGATTATTGCAACATGGGGTTTTATTTTTTTAGGATTCAAATTTTATTTATTGATTGAGATCAAATCTTTTGATTTTGAGAAATATTCCCAAGAATGAAATAGAAAAGGCTTCCAGATGTAACCGAGTCAATTACATGTCCTCCAAAAAATGCATAGAGGAAAAATAAAAAAATAACTAACCCATCTCTATTGAATATTTTTGATAAATATAATTGGTAATTTTTAAATAAAATTAGAGAAAAAAGAAACAAACCAAATATTCCAAACTTAAAAAAGAAATCAAAAAAATCCATTGAAGAATGTTTAAAAATGAATTCACCTCGCTGTTCCCAAAACATACTTTGTCCAGCAAAGCTAATTCCAAATAAAGAAGAATTAATACTGCTTAATGATTCCTTCATTTGTATATCCATTGATGCATATCTTCTAAAATTAACAGATGCTATATTATTTAATGCTTTATTTTTATATAGTCCTCCTACTTTTTCAGCAGCCGAAATAGATTTACTAATATTGACACCAAATCTTTTTTCATAAAGTTCCATAGCTTTTTCAGAAACATAATTAAAAGAAAAAATTAGAATTATTATAAAGCAATTGTAAAATATTATTTTATTTAAGCTAAGATATCGTCTTTTTAAGGCAAAAAATATTGGGACTATAAATCCGAAAATACTTTTCGATGCTATGATAAAGCCGTTGAAAAAAGTAAATAGAATAGGAATGAATTTTGTTCTTAATGTTCCATCCATTATAAAATATGTAAAAAAAGTTAAATTTAATATTGATACAGGATTACCTCCTTGGAACATTCCTTTTGATGTTCCAGAAAACCTATATGACTCTAGGCCGAACCCTAAAAAATAACCTGCCATTAGATTCAAAGTAAGAACAAAAAAATTAACTACCATAATATTTTTAACCAATTCTTCAGATAGATTTAAACGATTACGAATAAAGACCAGTAAAAATATTAAAAATTGTAATCTTAGTATATATGGAATGTTATCATATAATATTCTTGAAAAAGGATTGATAGTATAGTTTAAAAATATATTGAAAATAAAATATCCAAAGATTAAAATTGAAAGGAATTCATCGAAGAAAAGTTTTTTATTCTTTAGTTGGATAAGATAATAAAATAATAGCAATAAGAGTATTGGACCTCTTATCCAATAACCAATATTAAAAATTGGATTTGTAATGCCTGAGTAGATACGGATGAATCCACTAAGTGAATCTATTATAAGAAAGGAAAAAAGATAATATTTTATAATTACATGTAATTTGATCATTGTAGACTAATCTCAATTACTAAATTTAAATGACCGAATTTTCATAATAGCGACAATGATCTGATAACCAATACCGATAATTATTCCAAAGGTATATCCTATTGCAATTCCAATTAATTGGTATTCTGGTACAAGAAAAATCCAGGATAATATGGAAATAAAAAAGATTATTAAGCCACCAATGTTTGGATAAATAACGTATTTTGTACCTGATAGGAATGATACAAAAGGTATTGAGATAATTCTTATTAAAACACTTGGTATCATTATTTTTAATACTATGCTTGCTCTGATGAATTCTGCACCAAAAAGTGATAATAAAATATCTGAAAAAAGGAAAACAGATAAACATAATATAGATGCAATAAGAATCATTAACCAATTTGCTTGAAAGAGAATATGAAATATCTTTTGTTTATTTCCTTCACCAAAAAGTTTAGAAAATTCAGGTAAGAAAACTTGAGTAAAAAGCTTGGGTACAAACATAAGGATACTAATTATTGATAGTGCAGACGAATAAAGACCAGCATCAGAAGTACTTAAATAAGAGCCAATTATTATGATTGATAAATATCCTGTTCCTGTACTAGCAACAGTACCAATCATACTAATAATACCATAGCCAAAGAAATTTTTTAGGACATTTTGTGGATTGAAATTATTGTTTGAGTTCATTGGTTTAGCTATAATGCTAAGTTTTTTAAATAATGTTATAATGCTTAGAAAAGTAAATAACAAATAGCTTATTATGTAACATTCAATTAGAAAGGATACTTGTTGAGTATATGATACATAGATAATTGCAATTAACATAAAAATATCGGAAATAATTTCATTTATAACATATGATTTCACTAAGTCTATCCCATAAAACACTTTTCTTAATAGGATATAAAATGACCTAAAAAATATATAGAGAATTACAGATGCTAACAGATCGCGGTCCAAAGAAAAATTTTCTGTAAAAAAATCCCAATTCAAAGAGATAGCTATTGTAATTATTGATAAAGTAATTATTGGGCCATAAAACATTATTTTTAGAATAAAAAGAAAAGGTTTGAGACTATTACTTCCTCGATATTCAGCGAGATATTTATTGCCAGAACTTCCAAAAAAATTTGTAACAAATATTGAAATTATAAGACAAAAGCTGATTGAAATATTTATTGCCCCCAGTATTTCTTTCCCAAATGATCTGGCAACCAGAAAATTAAAAGTGAATGGTATGATTCCTATAAATGCAAGAGCCATACCAGTATAGAATGAATTCTTTATTAGGTGTGGACTAAATAAGAGAAATTTTCTTTTGCTAGTTGTCTTTTCTATCAAGGTAAAGAGCTATAGGAATTGCTAAAATAAATCCACCTAATAATGAAAGGATGACGATTAATGTCCGTCTTGGTCTAGCTTTTTTTACTGAAGGTTCAGCGGTATCTAAAATATTTATAAGGAGTCTCTCCTTAGCTTCATCTATCTTTGCAATTTCAAATTGTTGTTTAAGAGTGATATAAACTGCGCGATTTTCTTCAACAGTGCTCTCAAGCCTTTCTCTCATCATTTCTTTAGTTGGTGTATCTAACCTTAGTGGGTGACTTTTTCTAAAATCTGTTAATAAATCCTCTGAAATTTCTGTCTGTAATTTTGCTTCTACCATTTGATTCTCAACAAATTTTCTATTTCTTGAGGCTTCTCTTTTTTGTTCTATTGAAATGAAGCTTTTAACATACTCTGCAATATAATTTGCAATATTAGATGCTAGCTGTGGATCTTCCATTAATACAGTAACTGATATCAGACCTGATATTTCTTCTTTTACAGAGATCAATTCATCCAACTCGATGATAGCTTCAAAGGTTTCTTTATCAATTTTATTTGATTTAAATCCTCCACTTGGTAAAAATGATCTAAGGAATTTTATTGGTGAAAAAAATGATGGTTTATCAATTTCCCAATAGGATATTAGGTTAGAGCCCTCAGGATATTTTTCGGATACCCACGATTTTAATACTATATCTTTTTTTAATCTTCTACTTTTAATAATATCAGGAATGTTATAGGTTGGTGCGCTGGCCAAACCACCAAGGCCAAATGATTTTGCAAGACCTTGAAAATCACCAAGCACTCCTCCAGTTTGGCTCAGTTCTCCAGCAGGATATAATGATATTCTAGAATCAAAATAAATTGTTGCAATTAGAGAATAGATAAGCCCCAAAATTGTAAAAGCTAAGGCGAATTTTATTACAAAATATTTTTTATTTTTTAAAGTATCCCAAATTAATTTTATATTTATCTCATCATTATCTGTAATCAGAGGTTGCTTATTATTTTGATTTTTACTTTCTTTTTTATCTAACAAACCTCTTTTCTTTAGTTCTGCTATACGGTTTCTTAATGTTTTTTCTGTAAGCCCATATTTTTTCGCAATAATTTTTCTTTTATCAGGGTTATCAATTATTAAAGGATATTCTTTTATGATTTTTAAAATCTTTTCTTCGTGAGGAGTTAGGTTCATATGGCTAATTCTTCTCTCTCAGGGTATTTAATACATTTAAGATCAAGACTGTTTGATATAATGCAGCAATAGTTTCTTTAGCAACATACCATTCATTATATTCTAACATATCTGGGATGAAAATTATATCGCCGTTTTCCAAATTTTGATTTGTTTTTAATTTCATTCTTTGACCAGTAGTCGATTTAATTAGGAATCTTTTCCTACTTGCATTCTTAGAAATGCCACCTGCCAATTCAATATAATCTTTTGAATTATATTCTATAAAAAATGGATATCTCCCTGGCGATTTCACAGCACCAATAATTTCTACATATGGGAAAAATTGAGGTATATATATTATATCTCCATTTGTTAAAAGTTGATGCATATTTTTGGTATTGCCTAAGGTTGTTTCCAAGGATCCTTTCTGAGTTCTTATTCTTGCTTTTACATAGGCTTTTTCTTCTATTGTTCGTTGCGTTTCTTCTTTTAATAAAATCCGCTCTAATTCGCGATCAGGAATTTTTGCGATCACATTATTATTTAAATATATTTTTGAAGAATCTGCATTAGGTAGTATTCCGCCAGCTTCATTAATAATATCATTTATTGTTGTCTTTCCTGAAATTATGGGATAGTTGCCAGGGTACTTTATTTCTCCAATTATTTCTACAATTGTGTGTGTGTTTTTATTATCAAAATATGGAACCATAATATGATCATCCGGAAATAATTTTGAATTTTTTGCTTTTTCAATATTTAGGGAAAATGTTTCTGAATTCTGTATTGACTTAGATCTTGTAACCCGTATTTCACCTATTTTTTTATCCATATATAATCCTCCAGCAATCATAATAGCATCGATTATATTATCATTATTGCGGAACTCATACTTTCCAGGTTTTTGAACACCACCTTGCACAGTGATAAAACGGTTCTTATATGGTATATTTATAATATCTTTCTGCATTAAATATGGATTATGCTCAACATTTCCCGTGATTTTAAATTTGACTAGATCGACATCAATTGTATCATTATTTCTGAGTATTAAAATATTTCTTTTTGATAATCGATCAATATCATTATCAAATTCAGTATCCATCCCTAATTTCCTTTGATAGAAATCGTCTACTGCTATTCTAGATCTCATTCCAAATGTTTCTGAATATGGAGTATCATTAGATTCTTTAAATGCATCTTTATTTTTTTGATTATGATTAGAAATGATTTGGTCAAATAAATCAGAAACTCTTGTCATTGGTGTGACTATGAAATATCCAGCATTACTAAACGGTCCTGTAACTAATACTCTGAATTGACGAATACCTTCTAATTCTACATTAATTTTAACATTTTTATTCCAGGTTTTTATTACTCGTTTAATTTCATTCTTTAATTTAATTAAAGTCATATCTTTGCAATTTATTATACCAGCGGATGGAATTAGTAAATTTCCAGCAGGGGAGATAATTAAATTATGGTCAAAAGTCTCATTACTAGAAATAATATTAATATGCAATTGATCGCCCGGGCCAACATGGTATTTTTCAGAGTTAACTGCCTCATCAATTACAAATTGGTCATTGTTTTTATTTGACTTTGTAATTGATGTTTTATTATTACTTAGTTTTGCAGCTTGTCTTTGTGCGATTCTTATACTATTCAAATCCAAGGTTTGTGATACAGCGAGAGCATTGATGTAAAATATAATTGCAATGATTTTAATTGAATTCTTCATATTGAGATTATGATTCGATACTATATAGGTTAGGGTACAAGGAATACCTATTATTGAAACGAATAATTTATTTTTGCCTTTTTATGTTAAACTGGGCGCAGTTTATTTCAATAGTTTTCCTTGTGTAAGTAATATAATTTATTCTTGATAATTAAATAATCCAAATGATATCCTGCCCGGGCAAAGCCCATTCAATTATGAATTGTCTATAATTTTAGCAATGCACAAATAATACAAATAGATTTCACTATTGAAACAAAGGGGAAATTAATGATTTCAATAAGGAAACTTCGTAAAGAAAAAGATGCTTTTAAGGATAAGCTGAAGTTAAAAAATGATAAGACTGACTTAGATAATGTACTTTGTTTAGATAAGAAGTTACGTGATTTAAAAACTAAATCTAATGAAATGAGGGCTGAAAGAAATAATGCATCTGAGTCTATAGGTGAAGCTAAAAAAGCAGGGAAAGATGTAAAATTTGCTGTTGAAAAAACAAGAAAATTGGGGGAGCAACTAAAAAAGCTAGAGAGAGAGTTAAATCAACTCCAGATTCAATTAAACAGAATATTATTTAAAATACCAAATCCACCTGATACAAGTGTACCTGAGGGGATGGATCAGTCGAATAATGAAGAAATAAGATCTTGGGGACTGAAACCAAAATTTTCGTTTACTCCAAAAACACACTTAGATTTAGGGGATTCATTGGAATTATTTGATTTTCAACG
>CAZEER010000018.1:0-35591 GCA_964511215.1 uncultured bacterium
TAATTCAATTGGCTAATGCTGTAAAGATTAGTTATAAAGTTCAATTAGATGAAGGGATGAATCATTTATTGGAGGTCGATAATTGTATAGCACAAAAGTATTGTGGTGGTGGCTGGGGTGGATATGCACTGTACTTATTTTCGTCTAAATTAGATCGAGAAAAGTTTGTTAATGGTAACCCTCAGGCAAAATCAATTGAGCCTTTTATGAACTGATTTTTATGAGATTATAAATATTTCATAATATTCAGTCGCGTCTTAGTATCTTCTTGATGCGAATTATATCAGGGTGTTGGAGGAGGTTAGGTGGCCATTATAAACTGCTGAATATTTTTATTTTCTACTAAAAATTATGTTGTTTTATATATAATTTTTTAAAAAAATTTGATAAGAATAAAATGTTAAAATCATTCGTTTCATATGTATTATCTATCATGGTCCTATCGGCAACATTACATGTCGATCTGCATCATGAACATTACGATGGGTACAACATTTGTGATATCAATTGTGATGATGAAAATCATCATTCTATATCTCACCAATGTGAAAAATGTTTAAATAAGAATATTAGACTGATCATTCAAGGATCTATTGATGTACCATTTAATGAAAGTGGATCATTGCTCTATTCTTTAGATGAAAGTTTTAAACATTCTCTCTCAAACTTTAGTTTATACAGTCGCCCTCCCCCAAATCTCCTTTAGTAGTTAAAAGTACCATTACGATAACACTACTACTAGATGTAGTGTATAATTAATACAAGATTTTTTAAAGGAGCATTTTATGCAGTTTTTATTTTTGCGGGTTATAAGACCGCACGTGGTTTTATTATTAACAAGTATGTTACTATTCACAGCAGGTTGTGAAGATGATGATCATGATGATGATCATCCTGATGAGGGGCATACTGATGCAGAAGGTTTCGTACTCGAAGACGAGAGCGGAACAGAGGTTTACAGAGAATTTGAGGGCGCTATGAACGGTACGGTTACATTAGCTGTCGGTGAGACTCTGGAACTTACAGTCCATTTTCTTGACCATGACGGAGAGGAGATCGAGCATGAGGAAGGAGAGGAAGAAGATCATGAAGATGAAATAGAGGTTTCTGGTTTCGACTCAAGCATTGCACTTGTAGAAGCGGAAGGTCATGATGAAGAGGGTGACCATGACCATGAAGAAGAGCATGGAATGGCTATTCATGTTATCGGCGTGAGCTCTGGCTCAACTAGTTTTAAACTTGAGCTTATGCATGAAGGTCATGCTGATTATACTTCAACCAATAACGTGCCGGTTACAGTTAATTAGGAATATACCATTTTAGATCTTGTAGGGCCATTACGGTCTTAGTGGGCTTTTAAAAGATATAGGTGGGTGTTTATCACAGTCACCTCAACATACTGTGGTATTTAGACTGCAAATTGATGTGTTAACACCCACTTTGTATTTAAAAAACTGTTAGATTCTAAAAATGCAATTCCTTATTTCTTTGCAGAATATAGTGAAGGTCATTAAAGCCTCTAGCTTAATCTATAAGCCATATATATTTGTATTCTTTCTGGGTTTATTATCTGCTCAACAAGCATCTGTAATAGGAATTGTTGTTAATGATGTAGATAAAACACCTATTCATGGTGTCAATATCTATTCAGAAGCGCTTTCTATTGGCACAGTCTCTCAAGTTGATGGTAGGTTTTTTTTAGAAAATTTTCCTTATGGATATATATCTCTAACTATTTCTATGATCGGATTTAAAGAAATAAACAGGTCTTTAGTTTTAGGAGAGAATACGCATGACCTTGGAACAATAGCTATGTCAAGGGATACTATAAAAGTTGAAGAGATAGTTGTTGATGCCCACCATGAACTTCAACCTAAAAGTTTTTCATCAAATATATATGTTGCGGGAGACCAATATCATAGAAATCTAAAGTCATCTCTAGCCTCGACCATAGAAAAAGAAACGGGTTTAGCTGTTCGATCAATGGGGCAGGGGACCATACAGCCGGTTCTAAGAGGATATTCAGGCGATAGATTTTTGCTCACAGAAGATGGTATAACGACTGGTGATCTTTCCAACACATCTATTGACCATACCGTTAGCATGGATATGGCTTCTTATAATAAAGTAAGGATCATTCGTGGGCCTGAGGCTTTGCTTTATGGTTCAAATACAATAGGGGGTGTCATTGATGTATCTAGGCAAATTGATCCAGAGGCCAGATTTAAAACGGCGAGTATGCAAGCTATCTTTGGTACAGAATCATTTAATTCGGGTTTATTCGGAAATATAGTTTACTATAAGCCAATTAATGATAAACACCAATTGAGATTTTCACTTCTTAGGCGAAACTCAGGTGATCAAACATCTCCAATTGGAACGTTAGCAAACACTGCTCTGTCCAATAATGAAGTGATGGGGAGTTATACTTATTTTGGTAAAGATCAACGATCTACTTTTTCTTATTCAGAGCTTGCCATGAATTATGGTATACCTGGAAGTCCTGAAGGACATATCGATGGGGTTGATATCGATTTGAAAAAAAGAACTCAAAAGTTTGATTTTCATAAAGATATTTCATTTATGGGTTTTCAGACATTTGATATCGATCAGCACTATATTGTCTATGGGCATACTGAAACAGAGAATAATAGTTCATATCCAAGTGTCATCTTAGACCAGCAGATCTTTTCATTAAAAAGCGCATTCAAAGGTCCACAACTGCATGTAGGATCCCTATTTCAACATCGGGATTTTCAAGCTGGGGGATTCTACTGGACACCTGATATAAAAGAATTGAACATAGCTATATTTGGTTTGCTTGAAAGAGAATTAAAGAAGTTTATTTTGCAAATTTCATCGCGGGCTGAATATCTCTCAGTTACACCTGATATACATCATGGAGTCTCAAATATAGATATAAGTCGCATTGTGAAGCGGGATTTTTCTATCTTTTCTGCAGGAATAGGTATTTTTCGAAACTGGCAGGATTGGGAATTTTCTTTTGGTACGATGCTTACCGGAAGAACTCCAAGGATTGAGGATCTATATTCAGATGGCCCCCACCTAGGTACTTATTCTTATGAAATTGGTGAGCCTGATCTGGAACTGGAGAAGACAGTTGGTGTGGAAGCATCTTCAGTTTATCAAGCAGATAAAACTAAAGTAAGACTGACCAGTTATTATAATTATAGCCCCAATTATCATATTAGTTCTAAAGTAGGAGATTGTGAAGGAGAATTTATTGCTGGTGAAGATCATCCATGTGCAGGTGCAGATTTCATTGAATGGGGCGCTGGGTCAAGTGGTTGGCTTTATAAATATCAAATGCATGGATTAAGATCATTAATATATGGTTTTGAATCAGAGTTATACTACAAACCAACAAGGGCGATAAGTTTTTTTGGCAGTATTTCAATTTTAAGAGGAGAAAACATATCAGGAAACACACCTCTTTCATATATGCCTCCAGATAAACTTATATTTGCAACTGAAGTAGATTTAGATCCATTCTTGTTAGGATTACAAGTTAAAAAAGTATCTCCACAAACAAGGCTAGGCGAATTTGAAAAGAGAACAGAGGGTTACTTTATTGCTGGTTTAAATGGGAGTTATACGATTCCTTCGTCGCAAGTGAACCATAAAGTTATTTTCCACTTAGATAATATTTTTAATGAAGAATATTACAACCACCTTTCTAGAATAAAGTCAATAGTACCAGAGAAAGGACGAAGTATAAACATTCAATATAGAATAGTACTTTAATTAAATATGAAAACATTTTTTTATCAAAAAAGAATTCAGAGGAATTATAAAAATGAAAAATATTATTAGCGTGGAAAATATTACAAAGAGCTTCAAAGGTCTTACAGCGATCAATGAGCTTTCTTTGGAAGTATCCACAGGTGAGATCTATGGATTACTCGGTTCTAATGGAGCAGGGAAATCAACCACTATTAATATTTTACTTGGTTTTTTAAAACCTGATTCAGGGAATGCTTCCATAAATGGAATAGATACTACATCAAGTTACAATGATGCTCGAAAGCACATTGGTTATATATCAGAAAACGTAAATCTATATCCTTATCTATCAGGAATTGAGAATCTTGATTATTTTAGTAAGCTCACTGGTAAAAACTATAGCTATAAAAAGCTTGAGGAGTTTCTAAACAAATGTGGTTTGGATAATAGCGCCCATCATAGGCGAACGGAGACCTATTCAAAAGGGATGCGACAGAAAGTAGGTATCGCAATAGCCCTTGCAAAAGAGGCCAAGGTTTATTTATTAGATGAGCCTGCAAGTGGTTTAGACCCTTTAGCTAGTAATGAGCTTTCTGGGTTACTTAGAAAGCTGTCTTCTGAGGGTGCAGCAATCTTAATGGCTTCACATGATATATTTAGGGTTCGTGAGACCTGCAATCGTATTGGCATTATAAAAAATGGTGCCCTGGTAAAGGAAATGGACACATCTGATGTTTCTACCAATGAATTAGAGAATATATATATTGAATACATGCAAAATTAAGATTCAAGCTTTATGATTAATATTATTTTAAATGAATGGAAAATGCTCGTACGTAATCGAGTATTTATCTACTTAACAATATTTTTTGTGTTGAGTCTCGCATTAGTTGTTTGGATGGGGATAATTCAAAATAGTACTCAACAAGAATATCGTACCAATGCTCAAAAACATGTCCGCAAACAATGGGATAATCTAGAAGCTATGAATCCTCATAGAGCAGCTCATTATGGCTCCTATGCTTTCAAACCCAATAACCTTTTAAATAGTATGGACGGTGGAATTAATGATATTACTGGGAACGTAATTCAACTTGAAGGTCATGTACAGAATGAGATCGTGTATTCTGAGGCTTCACAATCTTTATCCATTTCAAAATTTGGGAAACTGAAATCTTCTCTACTCTTGCAATATGTGATTCCATTATTTCTAATATTTTTAGCATATGGATCTATAAGCAATGAAAAAGAAACCCAGAGACTAAAGCTTTTAATATTTCAGGGTATATCAATGACCCGCCTGATCTTTGCAAAATCATTAAGCATCTGGATATACGGATTATCCTTACTACTAATAACGATAGTTATTCAAAATTTGCTTATTAGATCTGATTCAGAGGTCTTTAGAAGGTTAACACTTTTGATATTGTCGTACGGTTCTTACTATTACATTATCACTTCCTTAGCTACCTATTTCTCAGCCAGGCTAAAAAATAACACATCAGCTTTATCTGCGATATTGGCTACTTGGATTCTTTGGACAATTTTTCTACCTAAAATATGGGGGAATGCGGTTGAAAAAATTCATCCCTTGCCAAGCAGAATGGCCTTTAAAGCTGCCATGAAAGAAGAACGCTCAAAAGGTATAGATGGTCATAACCCAACTGATAAAAGAAGAGAAGAATTAAAAAATAAATATTTAACTGAGTATAAAGTCGACAGCCTCCAGCAGCTTCCCATTAATTTTGATGGAATTGTAATGCAAGAAGATGAGGAGTATGGCAACCTTGTTTGGGATAAACATTTTGGAAATAATTATAATGTTCTTCAGAACCAAAAAGGTCTCTATCAAGTTTCAGGATTATTAAATCCATTTGCATCATTACAAAGTGCTAGTATGGGCTTTTGTGGAACGGATATGATACACCATCTCGATTTTTTAAAAAAAGCAGAGGATTACAGGAGGGTACTCATAAAAGCATTGAATGATAAACATGCATATGGAGGATCAAAGACTGGAGATTGGGGATGGACAGTAGACAGTACTTTTTTTAGATCTGTTCAGGGTTTTTCTTATAATGCTCCAAAGATTAATGATCAGATCGATCACTATTTGATTGATATACTCTTTCTGTTGTGGTGGGTTCTATTGATAACGTTTATGATTAAACTAAATACAAATAAAAAAATTATTTTATGACACGATACATTGAAATAGCACGAAGTGAACTTGTTCATTTAGTTAGATCCCCATTTAAAACTATTTCACTTACATTGTTTGGATTGGCGGTTATTTACGGTTGCCAAAATGGCTATGAACTATTCAAAACTCATAAAAAGCAAATAATGGCTATAAAGACTGAGAATGATAGGTCTATAGACAGGATGATCATTCAATATGAAGAAATAGAGCAAGGCATTGTAGACAAGCCAAGGAGAGACCCAACAATTCCATATTGGGCCATCTGGAATACGCCGTCATATGTTTTTAAATCTCCATCACCAATGATGGTTTTTAGCTTAGGCCAGTCTGAACAATATGGGTATTACAAACGAGTAACCAACTGGAGTACTATTTTTGATAGTGACCTTGCTGAAGAAATTGCAAATCCAGAACGTATTGCAATAGGGACTCTAGATTTCAATTTTGTTTTGTTATATCTAGCTCCAATATTAGTGATCATATTGCTGTTTAACATTGGTGGGCTAGAAAAAGACCTTAGATTTGATAACCTCATTTTTTTGAACAATATATCTAAAGAGCAGTGGTTGTTTACACGTTTTTCTTTTTACTATATCCTTACGTTTAGCTTACTATTCATTTTAACAATACCTTATGCCTTCTTTTCAGGAGTCTTTCAAGGAGATGGTCAACAATATATTAATTTTCTTCTAATTATACTGCTATACCTTCTCACATGGTTCACTATTTTCTTTCTTGTAAATGTCTCTGGAAATGGAAGCTCAGACCAAGCGGTGAAAATGATCTCCATTTGGTTAGCATTTTGTATCATTATCCCTGGTGCTGTGCATCAGTTTTCATCCTTAAAGTATCCAGCTAATTATATGACAGATTATCTTGATGTGAGTCGAGACCAAAGTAATAAGATCTTTGGATTGCCAACAGAGACTCTGCGTGAGGAATTATTAAAAGCATTCCCAACCTTACAAACCACTTTATATGCAGCTGATACAAGTTTGAATAAAGGAATAATAAACAGAAGCTTATCTGGCCTTGTGAATATGCTCAATAAAGATGTTGCTCGTACAATTGAATGGTCAAGTGAGAAAAAAAACAAATTTGTAAAAAGCTACTCTGTATTAAACCCAATTACTTTTTTCCAAAATGAGATCAATGCCTTAACAGATACGGATTATTATGCTTACAAAAAATACAGAGATGACATACAGGTAATGATCGATAAGAAAATAAATTTGATCTTAGAGGATACTTGGAATGAAGTGACTGTAAATAAAGAAAAATATATTCAATATGTTATAAGTTTTAAGTGAAAAAGAATGGCGGTGCTACATTTATAATCTTCATGCCAATATTATCCCAAGACATCTTAATGGCATAGTAGCACCGCAAATAATTTTAAAAAGTAAAATTTAATATGACCAAAGTAATAACCCTCAAATTTAAAGATCTATCAACAGGTTTATTTAAAATAAAATTTGATGCTATCGGTGCTTTCGCAAGCGGATTGTGTATGGCACATTGTATTGCAACACCATTCTTTTTCATAGCATCAGCTTGCTCTGCGAGTTGCTGTAATACGGCTCCTTTATGGTGGCAATGGTTGGATTATCTATTTTTATTCATTTCCTTTTTTGCCATTATTCAAGCAGCTAGATCAACAACAAATGAATGGGTTACATATGGATTGTGTACTAGTTGGGCGGCATTATTCTTTTTGATAATAAATATCAAGTTTGGATGGGTAAACCTGGCAGAAAATTCAAAATTTATACCAGCCTTTATGCTCGTGGGTTTACATATGTATAATATAAAATATTATCAATGTAATAAGGATGAATGTTGCTAAAAAGATTAAATATTAAATTTGTACAACAGATAAGTAAATGAGCGAGAATAAACTGTCAGTTTTAAGTATTAGAGCTATTGATTGGGATAAAGATCATGAGGAATATGAAAAGTTACCAAAAGAGGTTGAATTAAGATGGAATACAAAAAATTGGAATGTTGATGAGGTTTCTCATTGGTTAAGTATAAAATTGGATTGGGTTTTTAATAGTCTTAAAATTGATCAAGTTGGGACTTGGGAATATAGTGGATGTAGTAGTTGTTGAATTCAATCTTTTAAATAATATCAATCCCCACATTCGTGGGGTTTTTTGTTTGTGGGATGACGGGGAGATTAAGTTATGTACAAATAAAAACATATCTGACAGCCACGAATTTTCAAGTAAGGATAGTGTGTAGTATATAAAGGAAAAGATTTCCTCATTGTGATGAAGAAATAGCATTAAATAAAAGAAAGAAAAATGCTGAGATATAGGAAAAGATAAAGTATGCACAAAGGTCATATCAGCACTAATAAAATTGAGAGGGAAAGAAGCGAACCAAAGTTTATTAGATACATTTTTTGGATTGGAAATTGTTCATTTTTTTACAGTATTATTCTTACATAGATAAACAATAGTCCAAATCCAGTCAGATAAATAATTCCACCAATAGCAAGGTTCCGGAGCCAGCGTGGTGGTACTGTATCTTTGTTGAGAAAAGGGAAGGATACAAGTTTATAATTTGCTAAGGCAACCATTGGTGCGATCATAAATGATATAGTTGTAGCAAGGTCCACAAGTTGTTTTAATTTATTTCCAAATATTATGATTATCCCGAGCGAACCAACTACCAAAGTCCAGATTAGAATATCATAATATAATTTTTTACTATTTTTTTGATTTTGAACAAGTTTAATGCACTCACTTGCTGACCTAGCATATCCATCAAAAACTGCGACACAGGTTCCAAACATAATACTGAAGCCGGCTATTGAAATTATCAAATAGCTCCATGGACCGATTGATTCTGTATATAGTTTAATTACCTGGTTTGCGAAAAGAGCACTACTATTATGAAATGAAGAATTTGTTCCGAACATAAGGTATGCACCTAAAGTAAGAAAGCACAAAGAAAGAAATGCGGAAAAAATATATCCCATGTTAAACTCAAAAATAGTCTGATTAAGACTAGGTTTAAATTTTGTTTGTTTAATCCTCTCTAAAGTCCATAGGCTATTCCAAGATGATAGATCAACAGCTGTAGGCATCCAACCCATTAAGGCAATTATAAATAAAATATCGGTTTTATTATATTCTATCAAAGGAAATAGCGTGTTACTTGCAGGTCCTTTGTATAAAACTAGCACAAAGGCTAAAAGTGTAGATACAAGTAGTGTAAATCCAATTATCTTTATTAGACCATCTAAATAGTCATATTTCCCGAACGAAAGAATACTGCCACAAATCAAAAATAATATTATATGATTCCATAATCCTAATTCAGTTGTCTGAAATAAATTCTGTAAAAACCCAGATGTTACTGCGCTGACTGCAGAAGTGATGAAAAACATTGAAATCAGCGTTATCATTAGATACGACCACAATACCCAAGAGCCCAATTTCTTGTAACCATCAATAATACTAGTCTCAGTAGAATTAGCATATCGTGATGCAAATTCAAAGAATGGATATTTAAATACGTTCGCTATTATAATAAAGAAGATTAAACCAAAGCCATAACTAGCACCAGCGCGAGTTGATTGTACAAGATGAGATACTCCGATAGCTGTGCTGGCAAAAAGTATTCCTGGGCCTAAGGTTTTCTTGAGCCATTCTAGTTCAATAATTTTATTTATCATTAGACTTTCTGTGTGTAATATGGCTTATAAAACAATAACTCCATTTTAAGAAATATTAGATTATAACACCTAAATATTAATGTATATCCTTGGAATATCAGCCTACTATAACGATAGTTCTGCCTGTATCTTAAAAAATGGAGAAATTATTGCTGCAGCTCAGGAAGAAAGATTCACTCGCAAAAAACATGATCAAAACTTTCCTATAAATGCAATAAAATATTGTTTGAATGAAACTGATATTTCCACCGATGAACTTGATATAATAGCCTTTTATGATAAACCATTCTTAAAGTTTGAACGAATCCTAGAAACATATCTCACGTATGCTCCTGTAGGTATTCAATCTTTTTTAAAGGCAATGCCATTGTGGATTAAAAAAAAATTATGGATCAAAAACCTTATACAAGAAGAACTAAATTATGATGGAAAACTAATTTTTCCAGAGCATCATGCTTCCCATGCTGCCTCTGCGTTTTATGCTTCACCATTTCAAGAAGCAGCATTTTTAACAATGGATGGTGTCGGAGAATGGGCCACCACTAGCTATGGTATTGGAAAAGGTAATAAAATGGAGATCCTGGCAGATATTCAATTTCCGCATTCACTAGGGCTTCTTTATTCTGCATTCACGTATTATACAGGTTTCCGTGTCAATTCTGGAGAATATAAAGTGATGGGTCTTGCTCCCTATGGCGAAGCTAAATATAAAGATTTAATCTACGAACATCTTATAGATGTTAAAGAGGATGGTTCCTTTAAATTGGATATGAGTTATTTTGATTATAACGTGGGTTTAAAAATGACTAGCGAAAAGTTTAATCGACTCTTTGGAGGTCCTCGAAGGGAGCCTGAATCAGAATTAACCCAAAAAGAAATGAATTTGGCTCGGTCAATTCAAGAAGTGACGGAAGAGGTTGTGATTAAAATGGCTACACATGTGCGACAAGTAACTGGAAAAAAATATTTGTGTCTAGCTGGCGGGGTTGCGCTTAACTGTGTTGCCAATGGCAAGTTGTTGCGTTCTGGGATTTTTGAAGATATTTTTATCCAGCCTGCAGCTGGGGATGCCGGAGGAGCGTTAGGATGTGCTTACATTGCTTGGTATCAATTCCTTGGTAAAAAAAGAAATTTCAATGGGAATCAGGATTCTATGAAAGGTGCTTATCTTGGTCCTAGATATAGTAATGAGGAAACAAAAAACTACCTTGATGAAAATGGCTATATATATAAATATTTAAGCAATGATGAGATTCCAGAAAAAATAGCAGATCTGGTGGCTGAACAAAAAGTAATTGGATGGTTTCAAGGGAGAATGGAATTTGGCCCGAGAGCATTAGGTAGTAGGACTATTATTGGTGATGCGAGATCACCAGAAACTCAAAAAACAATCAATATCAAAATAAAATATAGAGAAAGTTTTCGGCCATTTGCTCCTTCAATTAGAGAAGAAAATATATCTGAATACTTTGATATTGACCGTAAAAGTCCATATATGTTATTAGTTGCTAATGTAAATAAAAATAAGCTACTACCAATGACAAAAGAGCAAGATTTATATTTTGGGTTAAAAAAATTGAACATTGCCAGATCTGAGGTTCCAGCGATAACCCATGTGGATTATTCTGCAAGGATTCAATCAGTGAATAAGAAAACTAATGCTCTCTATCATGAGATGTTGACAGTATTCAATAAAAAATATGGTTGCCCTGTAGTTGTTAATACATCATTTAATGTTAGAGGTGAGCCAATAGTGTGTACCCCCCAAGATGCCTATCTTTGTTTTATGAGGACAGAGATGGATTATTTGATATTAAATAATTATTTATTATCAAAAAGAGATCAAAAACCTCTTGATAATGACTCCGATTGGAAATCAGATTTTGTATTAGATTAATTATGTTTGAAGAATTAAAAAATATTAAAAGTACTAAGAAAGAATTAAGAAACTTTGGCATTACTATTGGAGTGATCCTTTTGGTAATTGGAGGGTACTTATTTTTTAAAGAATTAGGATCTTACCAAACCTTCCTTTACTTAGCTATTGCACTAATTGGACTAGGTTTAATTATACCTAACCTTCTTAAACCAATTTATTTGATTTGGATGATTTTTGCGGTAATTATTGGATGGGTAATGACAAGAGTAATATTAAGTCTTTTATTTTATTTAATTATTACTCCAATAGGCATCATTGCAAAAATATTGAATAAAGATTTTTTAAATTTGAAAAAAGAATATGGGAAAGCTACATACTGGAACAAGAGAGATAGATCTTTAGAACTAAATCAAGATTACTCAAAACAATTTTGATCTTTTTTCATTACCTTCAACAAACTTAAGTTATTAGCTAAAATCATTTAATTAGTTTATAAAGCTCTTATTTAGAACAAGAAAAATGGAATAAAACAAATTAATATTATTTCAATTATATTTCTTTTCTTCTTATTTAATTCACCAGTCTTTTGCTCAGAGTTTAATATGAAGAAAGAATTGGCTCAATTAGCTCTTCTCGACACCTTTCCTGATAACCCGGGGTTCTATAATATTCAAGGAATAAAATACTATAAAAGAAAATTGAAAAGAGTGCGTACTGTTTCAGAACAGTATTTTTGCCACTTTGATTTGGCCTACCAATATTTATGTTCAGGATATATAGATAGCGCTTTGATACATTATAATTTAGTTCCAGAGCAAATGTGGAATAATGCATTTCAATCGGCCCCTGATCAATTTGATAAATATATGTATTTAGCCTTATGTCATCTTAGGGACGGAGAACAACGTAATTGTCAAGATGGGTATAATCAATTTTCCTGCATCATGCCTTTAGCGGATCAAGCTTTGCATGCCAATAAAAATGGATCAAATAGGGCAATAGATTACTACAAAAAATCACTTAGGCGTTTTCCAAACAATCATAAAGCAAAATGGCTCATGAATATTGCTTATATGACGATTGGGGAATATCCAGATGGTGTTCCTGATGAATATTTTATCAATTTTAAAAAATTTCCGCAATATAATGAATTACCTTACTTTGAAAATTTAGGCGCAAAACTTGGAGTGGACGCATATTCTTTTTATGGTGGATCCATAACTGAAGATTTTAATAATGATGGTTTCCAAGATATATTTACAACGTCCACTGATCTAGAGACTAATGTTACTTACTATGTTGCAGATGGTAATGGTGGTTATGAGGATAAAACAATAGAAGCAGGTCTTGATGGAATCACTGGAGGTTCTCATTGTACCCAGGCAGATTATAATAATGATGGCTTTACAGATATTTACATCATCAGAGGAGGTTGGTTAAGGCTCGAAGCGGGGAAAAAACACCCAAATTCATTACTTAAAAACAATGGTAATGGGACATTTTCTGATGTTACTCATGAAGTAGGGTTACTTGCATATTATGCAAGTCATACAGCATGCTGGGGCGATTATAATAATGATGGGTGGATAGATTTATTTGTGGGTAACGAGAATGGTGTCTCACAACTATTTGAAAATAGAAAGGGTTATTTTAAGGACGTCAGTTGGGCTAGTAGATTGTATGTTGATGCACTTGTAAAGGGATCATATTGGGGTGATTATAATAAAGATGGCCTACAGGATTTATTTATTTCTGTTTCAGAAGATAGGAATCTTCTTATGACCAATAAAGGAAAAAATCCTGAAGGTCAGTATATATTTTCCAACACATCTCACTATGCTGGTGTTTCAAAGCCAATTAGCAGTTTTCCTTGTTTCTTTTTTGATTTTAACAATGATACCTTTTTGGATATTTTTGTATCAAGTTATCCGATGTCTATTCAATCCTTATCTGAACAATATCTACGGGATATAAAAAACATAGAATATTCAAGCCTATATATAAATAATAGAGATGGCACATTTCAAGATATTGCTAAAAGGGCCAACCTCGATAGATCTATAGAATCAATGGGATTGAATTTTGGTGATGTTGATAACGATGGTTGGTTGGATTTTTATGTTGGCACAGGTTTCCCATCCCTTGATGCGATAATTCCAAACCTTCTTTTTAGAAATCATGAAGGAAAGAAGTTTGAGGAGGTAATTAATGCAGGTTTCGGCCATTTGCAGAAAGGTCATGGGATTAGTTTTTCTGATTTGGATAACGATGGTGATCAAGATGTATATCATAGTTTAGGTGGTTTTGTTAAAGCAGATGGGTTTTGGAATATTTTGCTGGAAAACCCAGGTAACCAGAATAACTGGATAACTTTGCAATTAGAGGGTGTAATGTCCAATAGATCATCGATTGGTACGGAAATTACTATTATGGCAGAGGCGAATGATGGATTAAGAACGATTTATAGGGTAGTTGGTACGGGAGGTAGTTATGGGTCATCAAGCCTTCAACAAGAGATTGGTCTTGGGGAATATGAAAAAATTAAATTTATTAAAGTATATTGGCCCAGTTCAAAAAGATTACAAAAGTTTAAGAATGTTAAGCCAAATAATTTTTACCATATAAAAGAAGACTTAGATGAGATTACTTTGATTAAAAAAGAAAAAATTACTTTGAATCAAAATAGTAAAAGAAATAAAACCCATCATTTCCATAACCACAATAAATAAAAATACCTGGCAAACAATATCAGTGGCTCGGGCCGGAATCGAACCAGCGACACAAGGATTTTCAGTCCTCTGCTCTACCTACTGAGCTACCGAGCCACAATATTTATAATATATATGGAATATAGAATATTATACTATTGAAAAAATTTATACTGGATAAAAAGGGTATTGATGGTAAAAATTTTAAGAAAATTAAGAAATAATTAAGACTATTCGATACGTTTTTTTACTGTCATTCAAATAATTTAATTTTTATCTATGTGAATGTATGAAACGGTTTATTTAATTATTAATTTATATTAAAATGATAAAAATTGAATTTGATATACAACTTGATTCATTTCGCTTTTGCTTATAGGTTTCGCGGCATTTTTCAGTAGGGTTCTGATCTATCATGTTTAGACAAAAAAAGCTAGTTCTAGCTACACATAATTCTCATAAAAAGGAAGAGATGAATCTTCTTTTATCGCCTATGGGAATTACTATTGTAGGATTGGATGATTTTCCCCAAATTGGTGATATTGAGGAAACAGGTTCCACGCTTCTTGAAAATTCATTAATTAAGGCACATACAGTGTATAAAATGACTAAACTTCCTTCATTGGCAGATGATACGGGTTTGGAAGTGGATTATTTGAATGGTCATCCAGGCGTTTATTCAGCCCGTTATGCTGGGGAAAGCCCGAGTTATAATGATAATATAAATAAATTATTATCTGAGTTGGCTGATTTACCAATATCTAAACGTGGAGCAAAATTCAGAACGGTTATTTCATTTTTTGATGGAAAAACGGAACTCAATACCGAAGGAGTTATTAAAGGTATTATCACTCTTAGTCCTTTTGGTCGAAGAGGATTTGGATATGATCCAATATTCCAGCCAGAATTTTTTAATAGAACATTTGCCCAAATGGATCCAGATGAGAAAAATAAAATTAGCCACAGAGGTAAGGCCTTAGTAAAAATGAAAACAATTTTAGAGAATTATTTTGACAAAGTTTGACAAAGGAGTATTTATCGAATAGAACGATATTAGTTTAATTATAATTAAGCTTGATTATAAAAGAAACATATAAGCATTTTTATAGCCAAATTAGACTATTTGGACTCTGTGTGATTGTGACCTTAACACAATTATACTCTCAAGATAAGGAGGCTATTTTATCCAATCATGAAATGATTGTAAGGCCTGAGTACGTACCTACTAGCCCCTTCGTTGTTAATCCCTTTCCTACATTACCTGTGACTCTGATCCAGCCATTAGATTCAATGACTACTCCAATAGGGATAATAAATTTTTCACTTGGCCTTAAAAAAGTAGATACTCGATTATCTTTAGATTGGTCTAGTATTACAATATCTGAAACAATAGAAGGGAATAGAATAAAAATACCATTTACATCAACGGTTGAATGGTATCTTAAAATTTTACACCAGCAGGAGTGGCATGTTAAGTTTTTAGAAGTAATGCGCACATCAAAAAAGGATAACACCAGAAGAGGAAGGGGAGAAATGTTAGAAGTCGTGGGTGTTGATATTGGGAAATTGGGGAGAGCCTCATTAAATGTAAGTGGTAATGTTAATATAAGTGGTAAGATGGTTTTCCAAGATCAGGAGCTGGTTCGATCCACATTAAATGAGACACAGAATACACACTTAGAATTTGATCAGAAACAGAATCTAAATATACAAGGGAAAATTGGAGATCGAATAACAGTTTCTATGGATCAAGATTCTGAACGACAATTTGACTGGGAGAACAATATTCGAATTTCGTATGAAGGTTATGAAGATGACATTATCCAAAAAATAGAAGCTGGAAATATTTCTCTTTCGTTGCCATCGACAAAATACGTGACATTTTCTGGGAAAAATCAAGGATTATTTGGAATAAAAGCTGTATCTAAATTTGGTCCAATCGATGTAACGACTATTGCTTCAATCGAAAAATCAAAAAAGGAGCAGTCAGAGTGGGAAGGTGGAGGTCAAAGTAATACTCAGCAAATACGTGATGTAGATTGGATAAAAAATCGTTATTTCTTTATCCATCCATGGTTTAGAAATGGAGTCAATACAGGAAAACCATTTTCATTTTTTGAATCGATGCAAGAGAAAATACCATCCTTTTATCCTTTGCAGAATGGTCTTCATGCAATTGGTGATGTTGTAGTTAAAAATTTTGAGTTATATAAATCAATCAATATAAATGATCCTAGTGCAATGACCGGGATGGCATATGTAAATCCAAGAGACACAACACAATATACAGATGAGAATGAAGAAGGAAGTTTTATACGTTTGGAGCAGGGAATCAATTACTATGTCAGTCCTGATCTTGGGTTTATTAGAGTCCGTGATCAGGTATCCCAAGATATTCTTGGGTGTACATTTACTTTAGAAAATCGTTATACAGGTGAAACAATAATGGAGTTTGGAAATGGGCCTGATCAAGATGGAACTAATTTATCTTTGATGATGCTTAAGCCTCGGAATGGCCACCCAAATCATTCGACATGGCCATTATTATTCAAAAATGTTTATTTCTTAGGTACATCACAAATTAATCCAGAAGGATTTGAAGTTAAAATATATAATAAGAATGCAACGCCAGTATCTGATAGAGATAAAAATTCAAGCTTTCCTTATATTACTTTATTTGGTATTGATAGCTTGGATGAAAATGGCACACGTAATTATGATGAAATTATTGACAAAGATATGGCAAATATTATGAATATGGTTAATGGTGAACTTATGTTTCCAGCACTACATCCTTTTGCTGATGCAGATTCATTATTTGCAGATTCATTAATTGGTGGTCAAAATTCTGAATTGTTAAAAGGTCAGCTTGGAGGGGGGATGATGTATAAATCTTCATCTGTCTCTGAAGTTAATGGGGACCACCGGTGGATGATTGAGGCTGTTTATACTAATCAAAGTGCAACTATTAATCTTGGGTTTATGCTCATAGAGGGTAGTGAGGAAGTTATTCAAAATGGTGAAACGCTAAAACGAGGCTTAGATTACACTATTGATTATTTTACAGGAACGATTGTCTTATTAGGAGATGCGGCTAATGATCCTAATGCAAAATTAAAAGTGAATTATGATAAACATGAATTGGTTTCCTTTGATAAAAAGACAATTTTTGGGACAAGAGCACAGATGGATCTGGGAAAATCCAATTCATTTATTGGTGCAACTGCATTGTATTTTAATCAATCTATAATTAATGAAAAAGTTGAAGTGGGTTATGAACCAACCCGGAATTTTATATGGGACTTGAATGGACGATAT
Organism: uncultured bacterium; assembly: GCA_964511215.1. Taxonomy (GTDB): domain Bacteria; phylum Fidelibacterota; class Marinisomatia; order Marinisomatales; family UBA1611; genus CAZEER01. The sequence continues at coordinate 17,538 of CAZEER010000018.1, forward strand.
GAATGGGATCTGGATGGTATGACCCGTATGCTAGATAGGCTGCCATTAATTGAAGCTGAAAAACTTTCATCTTTCTCTATTGAGGGAGAAATAGCACAAGTATTACCAAACCCTAATTCAATAAATAATGTGAAAACCGGTGATCCTAACGGTGTCGCCTTTATTGATGATTTTGAAGGGAGTAAACGTACTACTTCACCATCAATCCAGCGTCGATTTTGGAAGGCATCATCTGCTCCATTAAACTATAATGCTCAAGATTCTATTTTTATGGATCCTTTGGACCAGAGGAATAGAGGGAGGATGTATTGGTATAATCCTTATGTCCCAGTCCGAACTAAAGATATATGGCCAAACCAGTCTACATCACTTCGTGCGGGTAATGAAACAACTGACGTACTTGTTTTACGTTATAAATCTAGAGAAAATCAAAATAATATAAACCCTGATTCACTATGGGTAGGAATTACCACGTCCCTATATTCTGGAGATTATGATCAAATCCAAAGCAAATTTTTTGAAATATGGGTCAAGGGGAACTCGGGCAGAATACATATTGACTTGGGAAAAATATCGGAAGATATGGATGGTAATGGCCAACTAAATACAGAAGATAAGCCTGCTGCAGGGCTTACATTAGGCAATGGTTTTTTAGAGGATGATGAGGACACTGGTATTGACGGATGTTTTGATGAATTTGAAAATGGGTGGGGAGGGTGCTTAGACCAAAGTCAGGGCCTTTCGTATGCAGATTATATCTCATTGGGTGATACTATTGAAATAAATTATTCAACAGATGTAGATATGGATGATCCTAATGGAGATAATTGGAATTATGAAGCTGGAAGCCCGGATTATTCAAAAGTTAATGGGACAGAGTCAAATGGAACAGGATCTAAAATTCAAGAGGGAGGTAAATACCCCGATACTGAAGATTTAGATCGTTCTACCTTTTTAGATAAGACAAATGATTATTTTTCAGCCAATTTCATGTTGACGGATACAACTTTCCTAGCAGGTAAAACAAAAAAGGATGGGCAGGAGACTGGGTGGAAGCTTTTTCGTATTCCACTTACAAATTTTAGAAAAGTTCAAAACATAGAATGGAATGAAATCAGATATGTACGGATAGCTCTAACAGGACTGGAATCAGATCTGAAAACACTTTACATTGCAAAAATGGAAATCGTAGGGAATGAGTGGCAAGAGATGGGCATAACAGCTCCAGATTCAACTATGATGGATTTATCAGGGATTCAATCTGATGAAGAACCGCAATTTCAGGTAGCGGTAATAAATACTGAAGATAATGCAGACTATGTTCCACCCATTGGAGTTGAAGGAGAATATGATCGGCTCAATGAAATTCAATCAAAAGAACAGTCGTTAGTTTTAAAATTCTCAAACCTTCCTCCAAGGTATGCAGGAACTGCTGAAAAAACATTATACACACTCAATGATAACCAGAAACGTAGTTTTTTAACCTATGATAAAATGAAAATGTATGTTTATGGAAATAGTCCATGGACAAGCCCCTTAGAGACGGATGTAGAGCTGTCACTAAAATTTGGTTTAGGAAATGACTACTATGAGATTACCCAGCCAATTTATTATGGATGGGATGAGGAAGAGGGACGAAATAGTTTTAATATTGATCTTAATTGGCTAACGGCATTAAAGCAACTTGATACAACTATGATCAAGAAAATAAATGAAAAAGATTTAATAATAGATTCAGTTAATGTTAGAAAATATTTTTTTACTGATGATAATGGAGAATTGATTGGAAAGAGAGTCAAGATTGTTGGTAAACCTGCGTTAAATCGTTTACAGTATTTTTCAGTGAGAGTGAAAAATACTGGTGATGAAACAATTAGTGGTGAGCTATGGCTTGATGAACTTCGTTTGAGTGGTATTAAACAAGAAAAAGGTGTGGCGATGAGAGTCCAATCCAATCTAAAACTATCAGATTTAGGATCTGCTACCATTGTTTACAGTAAGCAGGATGCTGAATATCATCGATTACAAGAGCGACTATCAATATCAAACAACACATCTGAAAATTTCAACTTTAATGCAAAAATTGATTTACACCGCTTTTTACCGCGTTCTCTTGGTATATCAATACCAATTAATGGTACTTTCGCTCAGAATCAAAGCCGGCCAAAGTATTTTTCCGGCGAAGATGTTTTGGTTGACCCAGATAATGCCCCTGATTCTATAATGATACTTAGTAATACGGTATCATTGAATACATCTGTAAAAAAAACCGGGAAATCAGATAATAAACTAATAAAATATACTTTGGATAATGTATCCGCTAGTTTTAGCGCATCCCAAGTAAGGTCTTCTGATGTAACATATAAACAAAAATGGTCTGAAACTTATACAGGGAAGTTGGACTATAATCTTTCTTTTGGCAGAAATAATTTTATCAAACCATTAATTTGGATGCAAGAATGGCCAGTATTGGGTGATGCCTTAAGCGATTTACAGTTGTTTTATACACCTGCTTCGTTCAAGACAGGGATGACTTTAAGCGAGAAACTAAACTGGAATAAGACAAGAACTGGTGTTAAAAGTCCAGATACATATAATTTTGGTTTAAACAGAAATTTCAATTTGGATTATAAGTTTACAAATACTTTTTCAAGCAAGTATAGTTGGAACGGGCAAAGTAAATTAAATGATTATCGTGGTTATATCTGGACAGCTTTAAAAGATTTTGATCCTGGGTTAGTAACGCAGTCTTCGGAAAGTTTTAATTCAGCATATAGTCCTGCAATAATGAAATGGTTGAAACCATCATTTAATTATACAGCGAATTATAGATGGTCCGATGATTTTACCAGAGAAGGACAAAATATAAGCACGCAATTGCGTTTTGGATCTAATTTTAATTTAACGCCTGTCCAAATAATTGAGCTGTTATACAAACCAAAATCAAGATCAAAATCAAAATCTAGTGGTAGGACTAGGGGTTCAAGATCTCGTGATAGAAAGAGCATACCTAAAAAAGAACAAGAAAAAAATAAAAATAATAAAAATTCATTTAATCCTTTAAAAATGGCACATGGGCTATTTAAGAAAATTAATCCAATATCTGTTAGCTATACAGAAACATTAAATAGATCTGCAAACCAAATTATAGGAGAGGTACCTGTGGGATACAAGTTTGGGTGGTTGCCTGATCATGGATTAGATCAATCTCTGGAAGTAGGGAGCAACTTGGGTACGTGGGATCACAAGCGGGATGGTTCTATCAGGAGTGGTATTAAATTAACTCGTTCTATTACGATCAGTACTAATTTTACACAAAATTTTTCTACAACTCGTACTAGTACAGGATTGGAACAACTATCAATGACTCGTGATTTTATAGCATTTGGTGATCTATTGAATGAAGGTGCGCCATTTCCAGGTTGGAGTTTCAGGCTCAGTGGTTTAGAAAAATGGCCAATTATGAAATGGATTGCAAAATCTGCGTCATTAGAGCATAGTTATTCTGGGAAAGAAACACGTTCTTGGCAATTTGAAAATGTAGAACACGACCAGATGAACTTTTATAATTTTGGTTCCTTTGCAAATAAATATAAGGATAATGAGCGTTCTTCAAGGATAAACCGTAACTTTTCACCTATTATAGGTTTGAACATGACCCTTCAAAAAAATATTTCTTTAACTTTTAGAAACAATATCAGTAAATCTCTAGATGAAACACCAACCGGTCTAACAATTATGAATGATAACAGCTATACATCAACTGGAACCTATACCCATAGAGGTGGAATGAATATTCCTATACCCTTTTATGGAGATCTAAATTTAAATAATACTATGAGTTTTACGTTAAATTTAGATTTGAACAATAGCCGCGAAGAGAAATCTGGGGATAAAATTAATTTGGAAGTAGGATCATTTTCTGAAAGTTGGAAAACAGGGTTAAGGGTGTCCTATCAATTTTCGACAAAAGTTAGTGGTGGTATTCGTTATGAATATCGTGAGAGTGAAACTAGAACAACAGGTAAAAAAATTGATAGGGACTTTGGATTTGATGTTAACCTTGCAATCTCAGGGTAGCGTGAAGAATATATTAAATATTATATTTCTTTTTTTTATTGGATGTGGTCCAGACAACCCGAACTTTGATGAAGACCATGCTTTTGAATACCTTATTACACAATGTGAATTTGGTCCTAGAAATCCAGGATCAGATGGGTATTATGCCTGCCTAAATTTTATGGTTGATGAATTAACACAATATGCTGATGAAATTATACTTCAAGATTTTAGTTATACAGAAAGGAAATATCGTAATAGGTATGATCTCCAAAATGTAATTGCTAGATTTAATCCTGATGCAGATTTTCAAACAATGATATCTTGTCATTGGGATACAAGGCCCTGGGCAGATGAAGAAGAAAATAGAAAAGATCGTAGCCAACCTATTATCGGTGCAAACGATGGTGCGTCGGGTGTGGCAGTGTTACTTGAATTAGCAAAAATTATGGCAGAGAACCCTCCTTCAATTGGAGTAAGTCTTGTTTTCTTTGATGGTGAAGATATGGGTGTTCGTGGTGAAAATGAAACCTATTGTCAAGGATCAAGGTTTTTTTCAAAAAACCTACCTATTCCAAAGCCATATGAGGCTATAAATCTAGATATGATTGGAGATAAACAATTGCATTTACCTGTGGAAAAATATTCACTAGAATTCCACCCTAAATTAGTTAGGTATCTTTGGAAAAGAGCTGATGAAATGGGCCTTGATGCTTTTGACATGACACCACAATATGCAATTTACGATGATCATGTCCCTCTCTATCAAATAGCAGGTATTCCTGCAATTGATTTAATTGATTTTAAATATCCAAACCCATATGGAAATTTTTGGCATACTATGGATGATTTACCTGAAAATTGTAGTGCGAAAAGTCTGGGTCAAGTTGGTGAGCTTATGGTTGACTATATATATAATCGTGAAAATCAGAATTGGTAAATAAATATATGATTATTAATAAAAAATATAAGTTTATTGATAATAAAATTTTATTAATGGCATTTGTTTTATTCTGGTCTTGTACAGAACCAGTAGAAGAAGAAAATATGAATCCATTCATTAATACAGAGTTCACATATCACCAAGATTCAAATGAATTATATTTTGGTGTCTTGCTTTATCAACGATTTAATGGAGTTCTTATTGACACTGTTTATATTAATTGGTTTGGTACAAATTTTAATAATTCTCCAGGATATATAACACTATTTGACGATGGCACTAATGGTGATATTATAAAAAACGATAATCTTTATGCCTGCAAGATTGAAAACACGCTTTCTACTATTGGAAATATTATAACTGAAGAGGATACAAGTAATGTTTATATTATGTATAATGCAAAATATGGTTCGGATTTATTAACACAGATTGATACTGTTAAGATAGGAAATATTATACCAAAAATTAAATCTGTTGATGCTGATTCTATTATTATTAGGCCTTCTGGTACAAATGTAAGTCTTAATCCTGTCTATGTCGATGTATATGATGCTAATGGTTTAGAAACAATTAATTGGGTTGGTTTTACATCCTATCATGTTGAAGGAGACACCATGATGAATGATGGAAACTATATATTTCTTTATGATGATGGAAGTGAAGTGATTCTTTATGAGCCTAATTTTACAAGTGGTGATGTTGTTAAAGGAGATGGAATTTATACTTTTAGGATCCCAGTCTATGGTGTTGAGTCTGATTCTACTTCTTCTTTTTACACTAAGCCAGGTACTTTCAAATGGCGCTTTTCTGCGCAAGATTTTTCTAATGGCTATAGCCAGGTAGTTGAGCATGAGATTATTATACAATAAATTTCTCTTTTATTTTTTATTGGTTTCGCAGTTAATCGCACAATTTTATGCACCTGACAGATATTTGTTGAAAAGTACAGTGGCTGATACTTTTATATTTGAAGGTCTAGCAAGTAATATAGTTGCTGAAATTCGACTTATGGGTGACTCCCTAACCTGGCTTGGTACGGGGCAGGGACTGGCTCTACATGATGGTCATAGAGTATACACTCATAGATCTACATCTGAGTCATTATCTAATGATCAGCAGACTAATCTTCTACCTCAGGGAGGAATACCAGCTATCGCAGTGAAGGGTGATACTTTGGCAGTCGCTTTTTCAGGTGATAATGGGACTATCCAAGTTGGATACGGTCTAACTATTACGAAAAATGCTAGTCAAGTACAGGATAGTTCAGGTATTTTGTGGAGTTATCTTCCACAACCTACGGATTTTGAATCAGATACTGTAAAACCTTTTGGCGAAGGTTTTTTCAGAATATTACCGGTAACAGTACCAGAAGCAAATGTTACCTATGATGCCTATATAGATAATGGGTTTTTATGGATAGCAAGTTGGGCAGGAGGTCTCAGGCGTTATAATATTAATAATGGTTCATGGGAAATTGTTCCAATGCCAATGGATGTCCAAGATTCTTTGTCAACTTGTACTGGTTTTATTGATATTGATGGTAGGCCAATAATGCCTGGGTATTATCTTAATCCTAGAGATCCAGGTGACGGTGGAAACCATAATCATAAGGCGTTTTCTGTATTGGCCTATAAAGACACAGTTTGGGTTGGGACTGCCAATGGGATTAACAGGGGTGTTATGGTTAATGAAATCATTCAACAGGGAGAAAACCAAGTTGATATTTTAGACTGTATTGAATGGGTACACTATACTTATGAAGATGGTTTATCAGGTAATTTTGTTGTTGCACTATCCAGGCAGGTTTGGAATAACCAAACGATAATTTGGGCTGCAACTATGAATGCTGATAATGCAGGTGAAGTTCGAGGATTAAGCTATACGCGTGATGGAGGTCTAACATGGAATAAAACTTTATTAGGTCAACGCATATATAACGTATTCGCTAAAGATTCATTGATACTCGCATCCAGCCAGTCTGGTTTGTGGAAGAGTCTCGATGGTGAAAACTGGGCCCTTTTTGATCCTGCAATTGACACCACTTTTTTATCTATTAGTCAAGTACTAACAAATGTCGTATATACATCCGTTTGGGATCAACGTGATTCTTTGAATAATTTTTGGATTGGGACACCTGATGGACTAGCATTTTCTTCAGATGTTCATGGTGCCAGTTGGACTATTTATCAGGCTGAGTATGATTCTATAGAATTTTATGCTTACCCTAACCCATTTTCACCATACAATCATAATCAATTAGGAAATGAAGGTTACGTGAGATTTCATACTGGCAATGTTTCTCCTAACCAAATCATTGAATTAGATATTTTTAATTTTGCTATGGAAAAAGTATATCAAAAAGATTTTAACTTGAGTAATTACATTGGAGCACTAAAATGGGATGGTCGTGGCTTGAATGGCAAACTCGTAGATAACGGTGTTTATTTTATTCGTATGAAATATTCTCCTTTTAATAAGAGTCCGCAAGACTACTGGGATAAATTAATTTTAGTGAAATGATGAAAAAAATTCTAGTTATTTTCATTTTAGTTTCTTCTATTTTTTCCCAAGAATGGGGGAGTCAGTCAGGTGGGTTTTTACGAATGGGGACCACGGCTAGGTCAATAGCAATGGGGAGTGGATTCACTGCTGAGTTGGATAAGGGATTTCCGAATTTTCATAATCCTGCCTGGTCTGCATTTTTAATACAACGACATTTTGGAAGCTCATATTCCAACCTTACATTGGATCGCCGTTTGGCTTCAACGAGCATTGCTTTTGCGTTGCCTCCCACAGCAGGAGTAGGTTTGGCTTGGGTATACGGTGGTGTGAATAATATCCAAGGGCGCTACAGTACGGGGATGAAATCAACTAAAATGCAGACGGGTGAGAATGCATTAATTATTACTTTTGCACAACGTATTGTTCCGTGGATTGCAGTTGGCACAAATTTTAAAATTTTACGTTATGACCTTCCAATAACTGAAGCAGATCAAATATCTGGATCAGGCATAGGTTTTGATATTGGCTTATTGGTTAAAACAGGCACGTATACTACTCTGGGGATTATGATACAGGATATAAACTCTAATTACCAATGGGATACTAATGAGGTATATGCCCAAGGTGGGCCCTATAAAGAATTATTCCCAACTATTTATAAAATTGGATCACGCTATAACAATAAAGGCCTTATTATAGTAGGGGATATGGGTATCATTACGGATCATAAGACATATACAGGCTTGCAGCCAAGGCTTGGTGTAGAGTATAGTTTTCTTGATCAATATTTTTTTCGAGGTGGGTATGGTAATGGAAGAATTTCTTTTGGATTAGGCTATCAATATGAGTTATTCAAAAATAAAGATTCGCAAATAGATTATGCATTTTCTTTAGACTGGGTTGCTCAGCCAACCCATACGATTTCATATGCATATAATTTTTAAAGTACTTTTAATACTAATAGTTCCATTATTTGGAATTGGAACTCAGTTTTTAGTTTTACCTTTTTCAACACAAGAGATGAGTTTAGGTCCACACCCGACATTACCAGGATCATCTCCTACCAACCCTGCTCTATTTACAGCTTATGAAGATCACCCGGTATTTGGCCTAGATCGAGGTACTTGGTTTGGAGATATTGTACTCGCACAATTTGGATATAATTTAAACCGAAATAATTTTATAAATCATTTAGGTATTAAATATGCGAGTATAACAGATTTAGAGTTTAGAAAAGAAATCCCACAAGATGATGCGTTAGCACAATTTACATCTTATGGATTAGCCTTTGATGTTGGGACAGCATTCGCAAGAGGTAGCCAAAAGTTTGGTATCTCGCTTTCATATATTCAATTTGGTATTTTTACTGAAAAGTCCACAGGTATTGGACTTAGTTTTGGCTATGCCCGTGATTTAAAAAGGGGACTAAAAATAGGAATAGCACTAAATAATTTAGGCAAAATGGGACCACTTAATTCAAGATCGCCAGCTTTACCAAATAGATTTTTAGCTGGAGGTTCAAAAAAACTGGTTTTTAATGAATATATAAATATTCTTTATGGTTCTATAGGCTATAATTCCATTACAGGGGGTAATACATTATACTTTGGCAATTCCTTCAATTGGAATCGTCTTAGCATAAATGCTGGATTATCTTCTTCAAAAGATATAATTCAATCTTCAATGGGTTTTAGGTTAAATATTCAACGTTATGCAGTAGAGTATGGTATCCGTTTTGGTCCTCAGGCATTGGGGATACCGCAAATGATAACCCTAAGGGTAATATTGCCGTGAGTAAATCGGATTTACGATCTCCTATAATATACATACTCACATTTATAATTGTGATTCTTCTGATTATGATGAAAAAAATGGATGATCAAAATAAAGAAAAGTCATTTGAAAAAAGAATGGAGCAGTTGGAAACAAAAATTGAAAATGTTAAAAAAGCGAACAAAAAAAAACAGCATAAAATTTCGCCAGAGATAGATCCTCCTTATATAAAAGGAAGGATTGGAATTATAATTGATGATTTTGGATATAGAAATGATGAAGTTTCTGATGGTTTTCTAGAATTAAATGCAAGTCTTACTTATGCAATTATTCCAGGTCATGAGCATAGCAGATCCTTCGGCGAAAAAGCAAAAAATGCGGGCTTTGAAGTAATTGTGCATATGCCCATGGAGAATACGGGGAGAACGTACGGTGAAGAAGAATTTGTTTTAACTACGGAGATGGCTAGTGAAACAATTGAAAGAAGAATAAATAAGGCTTTTGATCAGATCCCCAGTGCGATTGGAATGAATAATCATCAAGGATCTAAATCATCTGCTGACCAATCTGTTATGTCTACCTTGGCAAAAGTTCTAAAAAAACAAAAAAAGTTCTTTGTTGATAGTAGGACAACTGTGGAAACCGTAGCTGAAACAACAATGGAAGTTTATGGTGTCCCAACCGCTAGGCGAAATATTTTTCTTGATAATGATGACGATGAAGAGAAGATTGCAAGGCAATTGAAGAAGCTTGCAATAAAATCTCAAGAGAATGGATTTGCGATTGGTATTGGTCATGTAAAACCAAAAACATTAAATGTTTTTAAACAAGAGATACCAAAACTTCAAAAAGATGGGTATAAGTTTGAATTCGTATCAAAAATGTTACATTAGAATTTTATGTCAATATCTTGTAGAGTAACCCGAGGCGATTTAACTGAGAGTATTCATGTAGCTTTTGCTGTTGCGGTTGACCAAAATGGCCAAATATTTTATTCTGCAGGTGATCCTCAGTACTTGACTTGTATAAGGTCATGTTTAAAACCTTTTCAGGCGGCAGCGTCCATAAATGTTGGTGCTATTGATGCTGCAGGTTTTAATGAAAAACAACTGGCCCTTATGTGTGCTTCACATAAAGGAGAAAATATTCATGTTAATACCGCTCAATCTATGATTGTAAAATTAGATTTGTCGGTTGATGATTATGAATGTGGTTCACATTTGCCATTAGATACTGTAGCTAGGCATGGTATGATTCAGAAAAATAAAATTGCAACCCCATTACATAATAATTGCAGTGGCAAACATGCAGGAATGCTTGCTCTTGCAAAACATTTGGACAAAGGTATATCAGGTTATATTAAAGAAAAACATCCCGTACAAAAAACCATAATGGAATATATTCAAGCAATTACTGGGCAAGAAAATATCAATACAGAAATTGATGGTTGTTCAGCACCAACACCCTTTTTGACCTTGGAAACTATAGCCAAAATGTTTCAACAATTAGCTTTGGGTGAGAGACCGGAACTAAAAAAGGTTTTTGATGCAATGGCATCAAACCCACAATTAATTGGTGGGACAAATCATTTTGATTCTTTATTTATAAAATCTTTAAATGGTAGAGGTATAACAAAAGTAGGTGGTGAATCTATTAGAGGTATTGCTTTAAAAGATGAGGAAAATGGTGCAGTTGGAATAGCAATCAAAATATTAGATGGGAATTTTCGTGCTATGCCAGTTGCAACCATGAAATTACTTGATCATCTAAATTTATTAAATAAAAAGGAGTTAAGTAGGCTAGATAAATTCAGAATGAAAATTTTAAAAAATCATAATGATATAGAAATTGGTCGCATAGAAGCCTATATAGATTATTAAATGCGATTACTAAGATTTGTCCTTCTTTTCTCGATTCTTCAACCTTCGACCGTTAGGGTTGTAACATATAATCTTTTGAACTTTTCCGATGAAGATGAAAGGGAGGATGATTATAGATCAATTTTAGAATTTATAGAACCAGACTTAATTATCGTACAGGAGATAGTAGGGCAGACGGGTTTCTCTCATTTCAAATCTGATGTGTTAGATATAATTGAGCCTAATATATGGTCTAGCGCACCTTTCATTAATCAAAGCGCACAACAAGACATAGCATTGTTTTATAAGGATGCATATTTTACGTTCCTAAGTACATCAGCAATTAGTACAGCACAATCATCAGGAACAAGAGATGTGATTGAGTGGATTATGAAACATAATCAGTCTGATATTGAGTTTAATCTCTATGGTGTCCATTTTAAAGCAAGTTCAGGTACTAGTAATGCTTCAGAACGATTTGAAGAAGCAACAATACTTCGTAACTATCTAAATAACTTATCTGAAAATCATCGATTTATAGTAGGAGGTGATTTTAATATTTATAGTAATAGTTCTTCATCCGAGCCTGCATTTAATATGTTAACTGGTACTAGCGATGATAATGGTGGTCAGTTGTTTGACCCGATCGATCGGATTGGGAATTGGCATAACAATAGTTCTTTCGCAGATGTACACACTCAGTCTACCAGAACAACCAGTTTTGGAGGTGGAGCTAATGGTGGTATGGATGATAGATTTGACTGGCTCTTTGTATCCGAAAACATATTGGATAATACCTCGAGTATGTATTATATAGAAGAAACATATTGGGCTGTTGGTAATGATGGGAACCATTTTAACGATGCCATTAATAATGGTAATAATTCTTCTGTTCCAAATGAAATTGCCGATGCATTACATGAGGCATCAGATCACTTGCCTGTTTACATGGATATATGGTTTGATGATTTAGTGTATTCTGATTATGGTATTATGATCTCAGAAATTATGGTAAACCCGGAATCTGTTTCAGATTCATATGGTGAGTGGTTTGAAATTACAAACACTACAGATTCAACGGTTGAAATACAGGGTTGGTCGATTAGAGATGGGAATGGTGACGAGCATATAATTCAGGAAGAGAATCAAACAATACCCGTTTTGCCTGGTAATTATTTTGTTTTAGCACGCAATGGTGATGCCCCATTGAATGGAGGACTCGATGTAAATTATGTTTATGAAAATTTCTCTCTTTCAAACAGTGAAGACAAAATAATTCTTTTGGATTGGGGAGGTGCTATTGTGGATGAAGTACATTATGATGATTCATGGGCATTCTCCAGTGGAGTGTCAATGGAAATACATGATATTGAAATAGATAATAGCATGATTGAAAATTGGTATGCCGCGACTTTAAGCTATGGATTGGGTGATTTTGGGTCTCCGGGGATACCATATAATGGTACGATTGATATTGGTCATTCAGGCTATTTACCACTAAAATTTAGAGTTTATGAGCCATATCCTAATCCTTTTAATCCAATAATAACTATTCAAATTCAAAATGATATTGTTGAACATTTTCTTATTGAAGTTTATGATTTATCTGGTAGAAAAGTACAGACCATTTACAATGGCTCACTTTATGTAGGCAAAAATGCAATTGAATGGGATGCAAGCTCTCAACCATCAGGAACCTATTTTTTTAAAGTTTCTACAGGTACTTATTATTGCTATAGAAAAGCAGTACTGGTTAAATAGATGTGGCGTCTTTTTTTTATTATAGTGCTCATAGTTCCATTGCTGTCTCAACAAAGAAGTGTCAATAAAATTCAACTTGCATCAGATGAATATGACAAGTTTACTTCTGTAGGTAATTTAGGTTTAACAATAACTAATTTTGGAATTCTTGGGAATGGTTGGAATCGTATGGAAGATGGTAGCATTCATCCCTCTTGCAAGTATAAGCAACAAACGGAAATTGCTCGCGAGCAGGTAGAACATTTTTCTTATGCTGGATTATGGGTTGGAGGGATTGTAAATGGAGAAAGAAGAGTGTCTACAGCTATTGTAGATGGCGTATTTGAATCAGGAAGTGAGGGGTTTGAATTATTTGCCAAAAATCCGATTTTAATTCAATCTTCAATCTCATCCACAACTCAAGATTCTATGGCACAATATTATTCACCAAATGCTGTCTCTCATCAGGATATGCTGATACATTTCAAAGATTATGGAGATGATTATTCTGATGACATGGGCATAACAAATCATATACCTCTTGGAATTGATATTCATTTAGAAAGCTATGCTTGGAATTATTCTTATGCAGATGCATTTGTTATATTGAATTATAACTTTAAGAATTTATCACCAGATACAATAAAAAATATTTATGCTGGAATTTGGGCGGATCCCTCAGTAGCAAATTTTAATTATACAGATTATTATACACCTGGAGGTGGCTTTACCTGGTATGATAATTTGGATGGTTTTGACGAGACCACAGATATTGCAGGGTTTAATAGAGATATTGCGTATCAATATGATGCAGATGGTGATGATGGATGGGCACAGTCGTATATTGGAATATCAGTTTTGGGAAGCTCCATACCTATGAATTATGTTAATACAAACTATTCTCAATGGGTATGGACAAATTCAAGTAACAGTGATTATCCAGCATATAGCATGCCAATAGATGATAATGAAAGGTATGAAAAAATGTCTACTTCTGTACCGAAAGGAACAGGTCCTGAATATACTTCTGAAGGTTATCCTGCTTCAGAAAATAGCTGGCTTTTTCTTGTTTCTGCTGGTCCTCTCGGAACTTTTCCAAATCAGGATACAACACTATGGAGTTTACCCCCTGGAGATTCCTGCAGTATGGCATTTACTGTGGTATGTGGTCTTTGGTCAGATGGTTTTAGTGGCGATTCGCCGGGACGGAGAGAAAAGCTCCATGTGAATTATGATTGGGCCCAAAAAGCATACGATGGAGAAGATAAAAACCGTAACAATATTTTAGATGAAGATGAAGATATAAATAATAACCAAATCATTGATCGATATATTTTACCAGCACCACCACCTGCCCCAAACTTGTATGCTCAAATAGAATCAAAAAAAGTGACTTTATTTTGGCAAAATAATTCTGAATCATTTTTAGATCCAATTAGCCAGCAGGCTGATTTTGAAGGATATAGGGTCTATGGTGCTCGAAAAACAAATAATGAATCTTTAGGAGAGTTTTCACTTTTACTTGACATAGATAAAAAGAATGATATTGGCTATAATACTGGATTTTCAATGATAGAGATTGTCAATGACTATGGAGAGCCGGATAGTGTTTTTATTGATGGGGTCAATTATCATTATAAATTTGAGAATTCAGGAATTAAAGATGGATGGTTAAATTACTATGCTGTTACAGCTTATGATCAGGGTGATCCTAATGCAAATTTAGAAAGTCTGGAAAGTTCGCTCTATGCTAATAGAGTTTATGTTTATCCGGGTATACCAGCAAATGAGCAGATAGTATGGCAGGGAGAGCCGACGGTATATCCTAACCCTTATAGGGGGCAGGCACTGTGGGATGGTTATGGAAGTAGAAATAAAATGATATGGTTTCGTAATTTACCATTGGAAGCAGAGATTCGAATTTTTTCTCTTGCAGGCGATTTGGTGGATATTTTACATCATAATAAATCCTATAAAGGACAGGATATCAATAATATCGATGCGCAAAAAAATCCTCTTATGTCAGGTGGTGAGCATGCCTGGGATATGATTACCATGCATGATCAGGCAACAGGATCGGGGCTCTATCTTTTTACTGTTGAAGATAAAAATTCAGGACAAATCAAGGAAGGGAAATTCTTGATTATAAAATAAAAAAAAGGAAATAAAATGAGAAAAAAGGTATCATTATTTTTGTTTATAGGTCTTTTGTTTGGACAAATAGACTATGAAACACAAATTCAAACAATATTTAACAATAATTGTACTAATTGTCATGGAAACTCAGGCGGTTTAAATCTTTCTTCATATGATAATCTGATGACTGGTGGGAATAGTGGTGATGTTGTTGTTCCCAATGATCATGAAAACAGTATTCTTTGGCAGAAGGTTGATAGTGGTGAAATGCCTCCAGGAAACAATGAAGATTTGACATCAGATCAGATTGATTTGATTGCAGCTTGGATTGATGAAGGAGCTTTAGAGGCACCGGTCGTAGATGTAACTGGTCTCTTTTTTAGTGAATATGGGGAGGGATCTTCCAATAATAAATATCTAGAAATTTATAATGGAACTGGATCGGAAGTAGATCTAACCAGCTTGGCATTTCCAAATGTAGCTAATGATCCAACCACAGAGGGTGAGTATGAATACTGGAATACTTTTCCAGATGGTGCAGTAGTTGCCGCTTCTGATGTATATATAATTGCTCATCCGGAAGCAGATCAAATTATACTTGATCAGGCAGATCATACCTTTACATACCTCAGCAATGGGAATGATGGTTTTTGTTTAGTAGATGGGACAGAAGATTCTTATACCATCGTAGATTGTATTGGTGACTGGAATGGTAATCCTGGAGATGGTTGGGATGTTGCTGGGGTCACAGAAGCGACTATGAATCATACACTGGTAAGACAGGCAAATGTTACAGAAGGAAATAGTGGTGACTGGAATAGCTCTGCAGGAACGAGTGAAGAAGATTCAGAATGGATTGTATTAGACCAAGACACCTGGGACTATCTAGGATCTCACCCACATGAAATTTCTGGTCCTTTGCCAACGGTTGTTGTGAATGAATTTTTAGCAGATGCCGGAGAATGCTGTGGTGTGGAGATCTTTGGAGATGCCGAAGACTTCGTAGAATTATTTAATTATGGTACGGCGGCAGTTGATATTACCGGTTGGGGTTTTAGTGATACAGATGGAGAGATTGCAACTGTTGCAATAGATACCTCAATAGCACCAGGTAGTTTTATAGTTTTATGGTATACAGGAAATGATGATGCTGTTTTTCCAGAAATTGATGCAAAACTAAGTGGCTCTGGTGAAGCAATATACATTGCAGATTCCAGTGGTAATACAGTTGTATATATGGAATTCAACGAACAAACTGAAGACATATCTTTTGGCAGAATGCCTGATGGTGGAGATACATGGCAATATTTTGATCCGCCTTCGCCTGGTGAATCAAATGAAGCTTCAGGGGGAGATTATACAGCTATTTATGACATACAGTTTGTGCCAGACCCTGACTCAGATGATGCAAGCCCCTTGAATGGAGAAGAAGTAACCATTCATGGAGTCGTAACTGCAGAATTTTGGGGGTCAGATCAATATCGTTACATGTTTGTACAGGATGCTGAAGGTCCTTGGAATGGTATCGTATGTTTTGAATATGATGGCTGGCATTTATTCCCATGGGTTGATGCTAGTGGCAATGCTCATCCAGGTCCAGGTGAAGGAGATGAGGTAACTCTCACTGGTACAATTGAGGAATATTATAACCTGACAGAGCTTGCTAGTGTAACCTCTGGAATTGTTCATGGAGCATCTGATGAAGAGTTGACCCCATCCTTGATCTCGATATCTGAGATTGGTGAAGCGTATGAGGGTTGTTTAATAGCAGTTGAAGATGTAGTAGTGACCGACCCTGACCTCGGGTATGGAGAGTGGGAATTTGGCGACGGAGAATTGACAGCCAGGTGTGATGACAAGTGGGATTACTTCTACTATCCTGTAGAGG
Organism: uncultured bacterium; assembly: GCA_964511215.1. GTDB lineage: Bacteria > Fidelibacterota > Marinisomatia > Marinisomatales > UBA1611 > CAZEER01. Next base: position 34,438 of record CAZEER010000018.1, read on the forward strand.
GTCATCAACTTGCAGATATTGTAGGTGTTCTTGACTATAACTTTAGTAATTATAAGTTGCAGCCAAGATTAGCACGAGATGTAGTAGAAACTGGGCCAACAAGAATCCAAAGAGTGCAGCAGGTTCTTTATAGCGATCTTATGAAAGCGGGAGAAGATGCTCTATCAGATACTTCATATATGTTGCAAGATACCGTAACGCTTGAAGGAATTGTTACAATGCCTACGGGTTTGAGCTATGCAGGTTCAGGTGTTAAATTTATTTTTGCAGATGAGAATGGTGGTCCATGGAGCTCTATTTTATCTTATGACCCAGATAGTTCGGCATTCCCTAACCTTTTTGAAGGAGACTTAATCCAAGCAACGGGCTACGTTTATGAGTATACAACTGGTCCTGCAAATATGACAGAATTGTTTATTACAGAGCCAATCAATATCATTGATTTTGAGCAACCTTTACCAGTAATTGACACGATTAACACGGGGGATTTACGTTGGCCTACTGAAGCAGAGCAATGGGGCAATGTGATGGTTCGCGTGGAAGATGCTGTAGTTACGGGCAATGATTTTCAATATGAAGTGTTTGAAGCCGATGATGGTTCAGGAGCAGTCTTGATTGATGATGATTCAGATAGTGTTCAAACGTATTTTGAAATGATAGGTCCTCCGCCGGTTGGTTCATTTTTAGAGTCTATGGAGGGTTGGTTGTATCATCATTATGGTAGCTACGATGATTCCACTGCATATAAACTTTGTCCTCTTTATCCTGATGATATGGTATTTGGTGCGGGCCCTCCTTCAATATCTCAAATTTCTAGAGATCCATGTGCTCCAGTTAATGGAGATAGTGAGGTAGAGGTCTCTTGCGTTATAGTGGATAACTCTACAATTTCTGAAGCATTGATCCACTATTCTATTGAAGAAGGAGACTATATATCTGTTGCAATGACATCTGAAAATGATTCTGTTTTCATCGGAGTTATACCAGTGTCTAATGATATTACAGTTAATTATTATATTACTGCAACAGACGATGGTGTAGATCAGGCTGAACCAAAAACATCTGTGTATCCATATGATATTGAATATGATCAATTAGGATTTATTGTAACTGACATGCTATTCATCAGTGATGTACAATTCACACCTTGGCCT